>NZ_JACCLX010000006.1 GCF_024490875.1 Methanocaldococcus sp. | reverse complement strand
CTTCTTAAAAGAAGCAATGCCTCTTTTTGCCTTTCCCTTTGGGGCCTGATTTTAAACAGTAAGCATATATTTAGACACAGACAGACCCTTAAAAAGATTTCCATCCCCTTTGGGGCGTGATTTTAAACAGGGCACAATTTGAAGAGATAAACTTTTAAAATTACTTTATTATACTTCTTTATATATGGGTTATAGTTCGAAGGGTCAATTACCCTTGTTATTTATATACCTCCGAACTTTTATTTATACTTTTCTATTTTGGTTTATTGTCTTTAAAATCCTTAAAATTTTTAATTTAAATCTAACTATCGGGGAAAATTGAAGATAAAAATAAATTACAAAAATCTCCAAAAAATCCCAATAATTTAATAAAATTAAATATTCAAATTAATTAAAATAAAAGACCCTTCGAAATTTGATAAAATTCTTTAAAATTAAAAAATAACCAATTAAACTCCTCTAAATTAAAAAATAACAATTTTTAGCGAGGGAAGATATACTAAAAACATAAAATTTAAATATCCTAACTCCTGTATATACTCTTAATTACAAATAACTTTTTAAATTAAAATGTGAGGGATATGTGCTCGATAAGTGGGATAATTATTAAAGAACAACCAATCCCTGTAAAATATGCAATAGATATGATGAAAATTTTAAAACATAGAGGAAGAGACAGTTCTGGAATGTTAATTGATGATAACATTATTTACTTTAAAGATTTTAAAGATGTTGAAAATTTAAATGTAGAGATTAAAAACATAAGTATAGGGCATAACAGATTGGCAATTGTAGGAAAATATGGAAACCAGCCAATTCCTAATGAGGATGAAAATATATGGTTAGTTTGTAATGGAGAAATTTATAACTATATTGAATTAATGGAATATTTAAAGGAAAATCATGAGTTTAAAACAGATACTGATAATGAGGTTATAATTCATCTATATGAAGAAGATAAATTGGAGGAATTGGATGGAGATTATGCATATGCAATTTATGATAAATTAAAAAATATTCTATTGTTGGCGAGAGATCCTTTTGGAGTTAAGCCATTATTTTATGTTGATACTAAAAAATATTTCGCATTTGCCTCTGAAAGAAAAGCATTATGGCATTTGTTGATAAATATTGATAACTGCAAGAAAGATTTAGATGTATTAAATAGCAAAATTAAGACATTGAAACCAAACTCTCAACTAATCTATTACTTAGATAACCACAGAATAGAGATTTTAGAAAATTTCAAAGATGACTTTAAAAATCTAAATTATAAAACAAATTTATGTTATGAAGAGGCAAAAAAATACTTAGAAAAGGCATTAAAAAATGCTGTCTTAAAGAGAGTTAGAGACCTATATAGAGTGGGAGTTATATGCTCTGGAGGAGTTGATAGTTCTTTAATTGCAAAATTAGCATCTTTATATTGTAAAGAAGTTATTTTATATGCAGTAGGAACAGAAAATAGCGAAGATTTAATTTATGCTGAAAAATTAAGTAAAGAGTTAAATTTACCTCTAAGAAAGAAGATAATCTCTGAAAATGAATATGAAGAATATGTTTTTAAAGTATGTAGAGCAATTGACGAAGTTGATTTAATGAAAATAGGTGTAGGAATTCCAATTTATGTTGCCTCTGAACTTGCCAATAAAGATGGCTTAAAAGTTGTTCTATCTGGACAAGGGGCTGATGAACTATTTGGTGGCTATGCAAGACACGAAAGAGTTTATAAAGAAAAAGGAGAGAAAGAATTTAAAAAAATGTTAATAAATGATCTTACCAATATATACAAGGTAAATTTAGAGAGAGATGACCATTGCACAATGGCTAATGGTGTAGAGTTGAGAGTTCCATTTTTAGATGAAGATGTTGTTAAAGTGACATTATCTCTACCTACAAATTATTTAATTTCAGACCTTAGAAAAAGAATTCTAAGAGATGTAGCCTCAAAATATCTTCCAGATTATATAGCATATAGACCAAAAAAAGCGGCTCAATATGGTAGTGGTGGAGAAAAAATAATATATAAGGTGGCTAAAAAATATGGCTTCTCAAAGAAAAAAATTAATGAATTTTTAAAGTTATTAAAGAACAGAGTTATTGAAGATTTTATTAAAAACATTTAATTAAAGTTTTCTGAGGGATATAATGGTTGTTATTTTAATTATATTATCATTTTTATTTTCAGTTGTATTATGTTATTTCCTAATGAAAAAGATGATTAATTATAAATTTGGCTACGATTTACACAAAAGTAAAAAAGTAAAAGTTCCAGAAATGGGTGGCTTAGCCCCATTATTTTCTAATGTTTTATTTATATCATTTATAAATGCAATTTTTACTTTACCAATAATTGCCTCTGGAATAATAGGAGTGATTGATGATATAGCCAAACTCTCTCCAAAAGAAAAATTGATATTATTATTTATTTCTGGCTTAATCATTGGAACATTATTTTACAAATATTCATATATTGATCTATTCGGAATTTTTTTAATTGCCATAGGAATTACCATATATTCAAATTTAACAAATATGCTGGCTGGATTTAATGGATTAGAAATAGGGGTAGGAGTAATAGTAACAATTTCAATGAGTATAATTTTATTTTTAAACAATCATATAACTGGCTCTATACTATCTTTAATCTTTGCCTCTTCATACTTTGGATTGTTAATTTTCAATAGATATCCAGCAAAAATATTTCCTGGAGATGTTGGAACCCTACCAATAGGAGCATTTTTATCAGTTTTAGCAGTTTTATATAAAGAATATATCCCCTTTTTAATTATAACCTTACCCTATATCATAGATGCCTCTTTAAAATATATTAGTGCTGGAGTTATGAGTAGAGATGAGCATAAACCAACAACTCTAAAAGAGGATGGAAAACTATATTATTTAGGAGGTTATTTATCACTACCAAGATTAATTTTAAAATATAAGCCAATGAAAGAGTATCAATTAGTTTTAATATTGTGGATTATAGGAATATTTTTTGGAATTCTGGGGATAATAACATCATTATATATTTAAATCTATAATGAAAATAGTGATTAGTATGGAAATGGATATAGAAAACATTTTAAAAGAAGTTTTAAAAAATATAAAGCCATCTAAGGAAGAGATGGAAAGATTACAAAAAATGGCTAATACAATTATTAAAGAAATATGGAATATAGTTAAAGAAAATAACTATCCAGTTTTAGATGTCTTATTAGTTGGCTCTTCAGCAAGGAATACGAATTTAAAAGACGATTATGATATTGATATTTTTATACTATTTGATAAAAAAGTTTCAGAGGATGAATTGGAATCCATAGGCTTAGATATAGGAGTAAAGGTTATAGAGAAATTACAAGGTTCTTATGAAATAAACTATGCCTCTCACCCTTATGTTAAAGGTAAAGTTGATAGATATGATGTAGATATCGTCCCATGCTATAAAATAAACTTTGGAGAGAAGATAATTTCTGCTGTTGATAGAACCCCATTGCATCACAAATTTTTAAAAGATAGATTAAATGAAAAATTATGCGATGAAGTTAGATTATTAAAGGCATTTTTAAAAAGTTTAGGTCTATATGGCTCTGATGTTAAGACAAAAGGATTTTCTGGCTATCTATGTGAATTATTAATTTTACATTACAAATCCTTTATAAACCTTATAGAAGATACTCAAAATTGGAAGATTGGGAAGAAGATAATTTTAAAAGATATATTTGAAATTTATAAAGATATAGATATTAAAAAACTTAAAAAGTTTGATGATCCCCTTGTAGTTTATGACCCAGTAGATTTAAATAGAAATGTTGCTTCACCATTAAGCAAGGAAAATTACTGTAAATTTATATTTTATTCTCAAAGATTTTTAAAAAATCCATCTATTGAGTTCTTTAAGGATTATAAAGAAAAAATAAATAAAATTTTAGAAGATAGAGAGCATGGATATAGATTGGTATTAAAAATTCCAAGAAAAGATGTTGTTGATGATATAATATATCCACAGATGGAAAAACTTCAAAAAAGTATAAATAAAATTATTGCTAAAAATGAGTTCGTAATTTTGGAAAGTAAGTGCTTTGCAGATGATAATTATTGCTATCTATATTGGGAATTTTTAGTATATAAATTACCAAAGGTTGCATTGAGGGAAGGGCCAGAAATATTTAAAAAGGAGAGAGTTAAAAAGTTTTTAAAAAAGTATGAAAAAGTATTTATTAAGGATTGTAAATTATTTGCATACACCGAGAGAAAGTATTGTCATATTATTGATTTATTTAAAGATATTGTTAATGGAAATATACAGAATATATCTATTCCAAAGTATGTAAATCCTAAGAAGGGAGAAATTGAAGAGTTGAGCAATTATGGATAACGCCAGTAACTTAATAAAAAGTGCTAATGAATTTTTGGACTCTTTAAGTGAACTTAATAACAAATTAAAAGAAGTAGTCATTAAGATAAAAAACAAAAATATTGATGAAATTGAATTAAATAATATAATATCTACATTAGAAGAGAATTTAAAAACTTTACAGAATTTAAAATCAAAGATGGAATTTTTAGAATTTGATTATCCATATAAAAATGTTGGAAAATTAAGAGGTAGTTATGATAGTGAAGGGTTACAGGAAATAGCAAATTATAGTTCATATCTAAGAAGAATTGCCAGTGAAAAAAAAGGAATTTTAGAGAGAGTTAAACATGCATTAGTTGCACATAAAATTGCATTAGGTCATTTAAGTGAAGATATTGGTAACATTGATCTACCCCCGAGTCTACCATTAGATGGGTCTTATAAAAAAATAATGTCTGAATTCCCTCCTTATTTAATAAATACTTACAAAGAGTTTTTAGATATATTAGAGCCGAAAGGTAGGGGTATTTTAACATCTTATACAGTCTCTTTTATAGTAATTGACAAAGGTAAAAGAGAATTTAAAAGAATAAAAGTTGAAGACAAAAATTATGAGAAGTTCATTAAAGAAAAATATGGAAATGTTATAATTACTTCAATTAAGAGAAATTATTCAAAAAATAAAATTATTGACGATCAATATGTAAGAAGAGTTTTGGCTATTGGATATTTAAATACATATAAAGATGAGATTGAAAAAACCATTGAGGAAAAACTTAATAGATTACTTAGCGAAGAGGATAAGAAATATCTCAAAAAATATTTAGAATTAATTTCAACATTTAAAGCGGAAGAGGATGTAAGTGGTGGAATTCTTGACATAAGATGCGTAGAGGAAAAAAAGTTAAAAGAACTTGAACTTAAAGAAATACTTGAAAAAGAAGGATTATACAAAAATGGAGAGCCAATAGACTCATTAAAAGAAGCAATTAAACTTAAAAATGAATTATCTAAGAAAATATCTTTTGATATATTAATAAAAAGATTTTCAGAGGATGTTTTTAAATTTTACTTATATAAAACTCCTGATGAAAGATCGAGAAGTAATTTATTCCCATCCATTATGATAACTCCACAGAAAGGATTTTTAACTTGGATGAAAGTTGAAGGTGTTGATTGTGTAAATGTCTTAGATTTAAAATTTAAATTGGAAGAGGAATTACCAAAATATCAGATTCCTTTAAAAAATGTTGGTGGAGTTGCCTTATATTTAATTCACGATTGGGATATTGTGGAGAGATTTAACTTTGATAAAAAGGAGATTGAAGATTTACTCAAAAAAATTGCCTTAATTGAGCCATTAAAAGAAATATTAATCAGTAAAAATGTGGATATAAAGAAATTAGAAAAGTTTGGTAAAGTCAAAAAAGAGAAAACTAAGAAGTTCTTAAATTTATTGGGTAAATTGTAACTCTTTTACAGTAACTAATGGGATTAGTTCAACATTCTCTTTTTGTAAATTTTCTTTAGCCCCCTCTAATCTATCTACAACAACAAAAACTTTTTTAACAACTCCTCCATATTTTCTAATTTCTTCAACTGCTTTTAAAACACTGTTTCCAGTAGTTGTTACATCCTCAACTACTATAACATTATCCCCTTCTTTTAGTTCTCCCTCTATTTTATTTTTAGTTCCGTAATCTTTTGGTTTTTTTCTAATAATTAATAGTGGTTTTTGCCCTAAAATAGAAACTGCCGTGGCTATTGGAACAGAACCCAACTCAATACCAGCAACTTTTACATTTTCATCTTTAATATTTTCAGCAATAATTTCTCCTATTAACTTTAAAATCTCTGGGTTTGTTGTAGCCTTTTTTATGTCAATGTAGTAATTACTTTTTTTACCAGAGGATAAAATAAATTCTCCAAATTTTACACATCCTACATCTTTGAGTAACTTTATTAACTTTAATTTTTTATCCACGAGTATCACCTAAATTATAAAAATAAAAAGTAAGATTAAAAATTTAGAATTTTATAGTTTCTTAATTTCTATTTCATAGTCGTGAATAACAGGATTTGCCAATAATTTTTTACACATTTCCTCGACTTTTTCTTTAACTTTTTCCTCATCTTCTTCTTCATCAATTATAATATCTATCATTTTGTATGTTTGAACTTCCTTGACATTATCATATCCTAAAAAGTTTAAAGCCCTCTTTATAGTCATTCCTTCTGGGTTTAAGACACCTTTTTTTAATTTTATTGTAACTGTGGCTTTATACATAAAAGTTCCCTCTCATATTTTATTTATTGTAATATCTTTTCAGCAACTATTTTATACTTAGCAATAACATCTCCTAAATCTTTTCTAAATACATCTTTATCTAAGACATCTCTTGTCTTTTTATCCCACAATCTCATAGTATCAGGGCTAATTTCATCAGCGACTACTAATTTTCCATTCTTTGTTCTTCCTATTTCTATTTTAAAATCAACTAATATTATTCCTCTTTCATCAAAGAATTTTTTTAACACATCATTAACCTTTAACGCTATTTCTCTCATCTTGTTAAGTTCCTCTCTCGTTGCTAATCCTAATGCAACTGCAATATCATCATTTAGCATAGGGTCTCCATATTTGTCATTTTTGTAGTCAAACTGAACAATTGGGAAAGGCAATTCTTTCCCTTCCTCAAAAGGATATCTCCTACATAAACTTCCCGCTGCTATATTCCTAACTATAACCTCTATTGGAATTATCTCTACCTTCTTAGCCACCATATACCTTGGTTCTATATATTTAATATAATGTGTTTCCACTCCATTTTCATTTAAAATTTCAAATAATTTTGATGAAATTAAAGCGTTTAAATGCCCTTTCCCTTCTTTTACATCATGTTTAGCCCCATTTCCTGCTGTAATGTCATCCCTAAATTCAATTAACACTTTATCCTCATCTATTTCATAAACTGATTTTGCTTTTCCCTTGTGTATTGGCTCTTTTTTTAATATTTCATTTAAGTTTATCTCCATATTTTCACCTTATATCTTTATAAAATTAAAAGAAAAAATTTTTATTTAAAGATTTTCGATGTGCCTCCCTAAGGAAGGGTTCGGCACATCGACCAAAGACATTTTTAAATAATTGCCCAGCACCGAGTTATACTTCAATAACTTTAACATCCTTTGATAAAACTGCCTTACCTTCTCCTTTCTTTAACACTCTACCAACTTCAAATGAATAACATTTATATTTTTCCAATTCATCAATTAAGTCATCTTTATATTCTTTTTTTGCTGATATTAATAAACCTCCAGCAGTTTCTGCTCCATAACCTTCCAATAATGCATGACCAAACATCTTACTTAATTCAGGTGTTTTTCTTATGCATGGTAAAGTAGTAATTTCAATTAAAACATTGCTATTTTTAGCCATTTCATTTGAATGTCCCAATATTCCAAATCCTGTAATGTCTGTTAATGCATTACCTATTTTATCTCCAACTCTTTCTTCTGCTTTTCTTAAAGCTAACAATCCATATCTGTTTGATGTTGTCATTATTTCTATTGCTTTATTAACAATATAATTTTTTTCCTCGTTAGTTATATTTAATAGATTTTCAAACTCTTCTGGAATTCTATTTAGAGCCATCGCTGTTTGAGTTCCTAAGGGTTTTGTTAATATTAAAATATCTCCCTCTTTTGCTCCTCCTTTTGTTAATACTTCCTCCTCTCTACCAACACCAGTAACTGCTCCTCCAATTAAGGGCCATGGATTTAGTATTGTATGTCCTCCAACTATTGAAGTTTTATTCTCTCTACAAAAATCTTGGAAGCCCTTTAACATTTCTCTAACTATTGGTATTGGCAATTTTTCAGGAATTCCTACTATTGCCAAAACTCCTATAATGTCTAAAAGTCCCATAGCATATATATCACTCGTTGAGTTGCAAGCAGCTATCTTTCCCTGTATATATGGATCATCAACTATTGGCGTAAAGACATCAACGGTTTTTGCTATAACTAAACCATTTCTTTTAATTATTGATGCATCATCTCCTAAGCCAACTAAAATATTTTTATCTTTTAAATCCTCATCAGTAACTATGCCTTTTACTAAATACTCTAACTCGGTGCTGGGCAGTTTGCATGCTCATCCATGTAGTTTAACCAATTCAGTTAATTTTATTTTATTTTTTTCAATCTTTTTATCCATAATTATCACCTAATATATTTTTATAAATCAACAAAAATACTTAAATAACCACAATAGGTAATAATCAATAACTTTGAAAAACTATAAAATACTACCAATTAGAATTTCTAATAATTATCGAGTTATTAAAAAATCAATAATGTGGAGATTATTATGGAAATTCCTATATTTGTTGTAATTTCTGGGAGTGATTTGTATGGAATCCCAAATCCAAGTGATGTATATATTAGAGGAGTGCATATCTTAGACAGAGAGTTATTTGTTAAAAACTGCATATATAAAAGTAAAGAAGGGGAAGTTATAAATAAAATGTTTGGAAAGTGTGATTTTGTTAGCTATGAGTTAGGAAAGTTTTTGAGAGAACTTTTAAAACCAAACGCTAATTTCATTGAGATTGCTTTATCTGATAAGGTTTTATATTCCTCAAAATACCATAAAGATGTTAAGGAAATAGCCCACAATTGCACTTGCAAAAATCTTTATTACCATTGGAAAGGATTTATTAAGAATCATTTACAAAAATTTCATATAGATGCTAAAAATCCAAAAATATGTTTGTATATTCTGAGAGCTTATTATCAAGGTATCTTATGCTTAAATACTGGAAATTTTAAATCTGACTTTAACTCATTTAAATGCTTAGATTGCTATGATGATGAGATAGTAAGTTATTTGTTTGAATGCAAAATAAATAAAAAACCAACCAATTGATGATGAATATAAAGAAAAGATAAAAAATCATTTTTGTGAATTGGATTTATTATTGAATGAGTGTTATAAAAACTCTAATATCAGAGATGAACCATCAGAAACTATAAAAATTAGAGCAATTGAGCTTTATAAATAAGGATATATTTTGAGGAAGTGAAAGAATGATAAGTGATAGATGCAAAAATATAAAGCCATCAGCAATTAGGGAAATATTTAATTTAGCAACATCTGACAGTATAAATTTGGGAATTGGAGAGCCTGATTTCACAACTCCTAAGCATATTATTGAGGAAGCAAAAAAAGCATTAGATGAAGGTAAAACTCATTACTCTCCAAACAATGGAATTCCTGAATTAAGGGAAGAAATTAGCAATAAGTTAATGGAAGATTACAATATAAATGTTGATAAGGATAATATTATTATAACCTGTGGGGCCTCAGAGGCTTTAATGCTGTCTATTATGAGTTTAGTTAATAGAGGAGATGAAGTTATTGTATTTAATCCATCTTTTGTATCTTATTTTTCATTGGTAGAATTTGCTGAGGGAAAAATTGTAAATATAAACTTAGATGATAATTTTGATATTGATTTAGAGCAAGTTAAGGAGTCAATAACCAAAAAAACAAAATTAATAATATTCAATTCTCCAGCAAACCCTACTGGAAAAGTTTATGACAAAGAAACAGTAAAAGGTTTGGCAGAAATATCTGAAGATTACAATTTAATTATTGTTTCAGATGAAGTTTATGATAAAATTATTTATGATAAAAAACATTATTCCCCAATGAAATATACAGATAGATGTATATTAATTAATGGATTTTCTAAAACTTATGCAATGACTGGTTGGAGGATTGGATATTTGGCAGTTTCAGATGAATTAAATAAGGAGTTGGATTTAATCAATAATATGATAAAAATTCACCAATATAGTTTTGCATGTGCTCCTACTTTTGCTCAATATGGTGCTTTAGCCGCTTTGAGAGGAAGTCAGGAATGTGTTAAAAATATGGTTAATGAATTTAAAAGGAGGAGAGATTTAATCTATAATGGATTAAAAGATATTTTTAGAGTTAATAAACCAGAAGGAGCATTTTATATTTTCCCTGATGTGTCTGAATATGGAGATGGAGTAAAAGTAGCTAAAATATTAATTAAAAATAAGGTTTTATGCGTTCCAGGAATAGCCTTTGGAGATAATGGCTATAACTATGTAAGATTTAGTTACGCTACAAAATATGAAGATATAGAAAAGGCTATTGAAATAATAAGAAAAATCTTTGAATAACTTTTTTATGTTTTTTCTTTTTGATGCTTCTCTTTCCATTCTCTTAATATTCTATCCCAGTTCTTTCTTAAAAATTCTCCAACTTGTGATGAATCTCTTGTTCCAACTACACAGGTCCATCCTGTCTTATCCTCAATGTCACCTCTTGTTGATGCCGCTAATGCTGGTAAAATTAATATTCTATGGCTAACTTTATCTGCGATTCCTGTCTCTTCAATTAATTTTTTAGCATTCTCTCCATTATACTGCCCTCCTGCAACTGAAACATCAACAGCCTTTCCACCAGTGTCCATAACTAACAACCAACAAGTGACATTATCTTTTTCAAAGTCCCCAGTTACTGTGTAAAATGTTAATGAGAAGTTAGTTGTTAATATAACAGGGCTATTCTCATCTGGATTACCAATAGGATATAAACCAGGTTCAACAGCCTGAGGTTTTCTTGGATCAGTATAAATAGACTGTCTCAATGTTAATACTGGCATTAATTCCCATATTTCAATGCCATGCATAATTAAAGCATCTGCATATCTATTTAATAATGTCCCTGCAATTGTTGCCTCATACATTTTTGCAACAACATCTTTATCTTCAAAAAATTCCGAAATAGGACAAGGATTGTTTAAAGCATAATAATATGCATTTATTGGTAAATTTAATATTGGAAATCCTAAGTATTTATCTTCTCTTTCAATTGCACTTCTTCTTATCATTACATTTAAATCTAATGTTTCAGCGATATTTTCAGGATATGTATGTGGCTCTAAAACTAAATCCTCAATGCCATTAGCTAAACACTTTGCCGCCATATTTTTTAACTCTTTAACATTGTTTGATGATAAAACCAAAACGACATCTTTTTCTTTTTTGAGTTCTTTAATAACTCTAATCATGTCATTTAAATTATCTTTTGTTGCAGCATAAATCATAACTTTTGATTTAACAATTTTTAAAGCCTCTTTTATAATTTCAGGATTTAAAGAAGCGAGACAAATAGGCATTTCTGTTTCTTTTTCTACAATTTCAATGGCTTTTTTAAATTTTTCTGCATTTCCTGATGCATTTCTAATTACAATAAAATCTAATTTTAGTTTTTCACCTGTTCTTTCAAATGCAAAATTCTCTATTTCTTTGGCTCTCTTCTTAATTTCTTCCTCGCTTAACTCATCGCTAATATCTACACCAATTGGTGTAGGATTAAAAAATGACAATTGATATCTATACATTACTTCATCTCCACCCATAACAGCTTTTCTATCATCATTACCAAACCAAACTTCTTTTACAGGTGGAGATAGAAGTTCTATTATTTTTTTTCTATTTTTTTCAAATTTTGGGGTATTAAGAATTGGACACTGATCAACTGTTGCCTCTTTTTCTAATAATTTAGCGGCAAATGCCATACACGATGGCTGACCACATTTTTTACAGTTTGTTTTTGGCAGTAGTTTGTAGATATCCATTACACTAATTTTTTTTGGCATTTAACCACCTCAAAGTTATTTACGCCTTTGCTACAATCCACTCGTAATTATTAGTGTTTAATTTAACTTCTCCTGGCTTTGTAGATAGTGTTTTACCAATTTCCTTTAATGTTTTTACTGCTATTGGATTAAGCATCATGAATAAATCCACTCCACACATCATCATTGTAATTCCAGTAGTTATTTCCCACAATGGTAATCTATACTCTCTTGGACCCCATTCTGGATTATTCATCCACGCCTCTCTCGCACCATTGGCATTAGTAGTTCCAGAAGACATTGGCATATTAACTAACTCATCTCCTTTTAAACCATTCAATCTCAATCTAACCATTGCATTAATAGAGAATTCAATACCATAACCTAATGCACATGTTGTAGGATCCATAACAATTCTATTAGGATCTAAACCTGCCTCAATTAACTTTCTGTTTAAATCTCTCGCCATATTTGGATCCATAATAGACCATGCTAAAACATTGTGATCATATTTCATAGCGGCATCTACTATTTTTTTATAATCTAACTCTAAGTTTGCAGATGCTAATAAGCATCTATCACCCTCAGTCACTTCAGCACACGCCTCTAAAACTAACGGATCTTTTTGAGGATTACCACTACCTCCAATAACAAATGGAACATCTACTGCCTGTAATAAATCTTCCATCAATTTTGCCGCTTCTTTTGGACTTTTATCTTTAATTTTTGAATCTGTTGATATATGGTGAATAGTTATCATATCTGCTCCAAACTCTTTAACACATTTCTTAGCCCATTCGCAAGGATCCTCCATAACATCCTGAAAAAATAGTCTAATTGGTTTAGGTAATCCTGGCATTGGCATATCAAATATATCAAAAGTAACTACTGGAGGGTTAGGTTGGGGTTCTTCAAATCTATATAAAGCTCTTTGCCCTCCAATCTTTACAACTTTTCCTCTACCACCTTCAGATTTTGGTTTTCCAAATTGAACTTCCCTTATATATCCTGGATACTTTTCAATTGGAGGCTCCCAGTCTAATTCAGGAACTTCTTTAATTTCAATTATTCCTTCCTCAACTAATTTTTCTTTTATTGATGGTGTTTGAGGAATAACTACTGGAGGAGACGAAGGAATGTTTATTATAATTTCATCTCCTGTAATGTAAATATTTTCAATTTCTATCTTTCCAACTTTTTCAATAATCTTTATTAATGCATTTAAATTCATAGAATCACCTAATTTATCATTATAAATCATTACAAATTAAAGTTAGTAAAATTCATATATAAACATTATTATTTTAAATTATCTCCATATTTTAAAGGAAAATTTTAAAAAAATAAAGAATATTTTAATTTATTCTTAATTCCAAATTCAAATATCAATTTTGCTAATAGGGATATTAATATGTATGTAATAACTTTTAAATATTAAAAATAATATTATACCTTTCAAATAATTATTAATGTGGCGCGGGGTACCGGGCTTGGTAGCCCGGGGCGGACTTCAGATCCGTCGAGGGCGGAGGCCCTCGGGGTTCGATTCCCCCCCCGCGCCGTTAATCTATTTTGTGATATCATGAAGAAGATATATTCAAAATTTGGGAATGTTAATGATTTGAGGGAAATAATTTCTGGATTAAGTAATTTTACAGGAATTATTAGAATAGACCATACTTTTTTATATTACCTTAATTCAAAGTTAATTTCATCTAAATTAGATGATAAAGAGAAAGATTTAGAGGAAATTTTTCAGATAATTCCAGATACTTTTTTAATAGAAATTTATGAAGGTTCAGAGGAGGAAGTAAAATATGCTTTAAAAAATTTTAAACCAGATGAAACCATTGTAGAAGTTTCTAAGTTAAGTTTGGTTTTTGAGGATAATATAATCCTAAATTCATATAACGACATATATAAATTCCTAATGAGTGGATATAATAAGGTTACTTTTAAACCAAAGAGATTTAAAGATGAGAAGGCTGTTGTTATTTATAAAAATTCAAAAGAAATTTTTGCCATATATTTTGGAAAAAAAACATTGTTTGGAAAAAGAGCAATTAGTAAGTTAAAAACTACATTTGCTGTTAGTGAGATTATTGCAAAGATTGAAATCATATCTAACAAAGATTTGAATATGTTTAAAAATAAATATGTTGAAGGTTTTATATTTGAAGGAGAGTCATTTACAGATATTATTAAAAAAATAACATCTTCAAAGGAGCCAATAATCTTAAAAGACATCTCATTAATAGATGCTTTATCTTATGGAACATCTTTAATTAAAATTGAAGATAGTAAGGAAGGATATATTGTATCTAAGAATGGAAAACCTATTTACGCTTTTTTGAATAACTACAATGGTGAAAAAAGTTATAGATTAATAAAGAGTATGTGTATGGTTGAAGATGTTAAATTTTATATATATAAATTGTCAAAGGAGGAGTATGATTTATTTAAAGGTTTTAAAGAAAATAAAATCCCAATCCAATAATTAAATAATTATCCTTTGTCTAACATTTTTATAGCTAATTGATATGCCTTTTTTAAATCTCCAGTTTCTAATATACATTTCTCTGCAACATCTTTGGGGATTCCTTTTTTAGCAAAAACTTCAACTGCCTCTTTAAAAAATGGACTATTTTTTATAATCTCTTCAGCAAGTTCTTTTTTTAATTCCATATATTCATCAGGGGTTATATTGTTTTTAGCAAGTTCATAATCTCTATAAGGGCAAGGTTTAGTTATCTTACAACACCATACTAAACTACCAAAACATGTATTTTTTCCTAAGCCAAGTTTTGTCCTTTTTCCAAACTCTTCTTTTATTCTTATAAATTCTTCTGGTGATAATTTTAAAATTTTTAATGCCTTATGAATAGGACAGTATTTTATTGGAGGACAGCAAAAGGCTAATCCTCTCAAATCTCCTCCTCTACATATATGAGAAGGAGCATTTTCCCAGCCCATAATTTCACCTAATTAGTTCTTTTATCTTTTCAACTACTTTATTAATACTATCTTCCAAAATCTTTTTACCAAGTTTTTCATCTAATTTTACTCCAAACCTTTCAACGATTCTTGCCTCTTCATCTATAATTTTATTATTTTTTCTTGCCTCTGTTAATCCAACCATTCCTACCTCTGGATATTTTTTAAAATTATTATGCTCCTTTAAAAGTTCATCATTGACTTTTGCTATTCCTATTACATAACCAACAGAAACCTCCTCCGTAGAGGCATGAGTAAAAGTTATATTTATCATCTCTATTTTTACATCAAATTCATATTCTAAATTTTTTAAATATTTTTCAATTAATACATTTCCTCCATGACAATTAACTATTAAAAACTTCTCTACACCAATTTTTTTCCCCTCCTTTATCAAAAATCTTAAATAGTTATAAACATCCTCTGGTTTATTGTGAATACCATGCTTTACATAATCATACTCCGTAGAAGGAATAACTACTCCTAAAAATTTAATTCCTGTTAAAATAGATGCCATTAAGGCAATGTAAGAGGCTATCTTTATATCAGTATCTATTGGTAAAACGGTTCCATGATTTTCTAAAAAAGAGCCTAATGCTATAATCCCTATTTTATGGACATTCTCATCCAATATATTACCAGATGATAACCTAAGTTGCATAATCTCACTAACAATTCTTAATTATGATAAATAGAATTATTAATTTCTAATTTCTTTTATTATTTTTTAAAGATCTTTTTAGCATTCTTCTATATTTTCCCCATCTATCTTCTAAGGAAAATTTTGGTGGCTTTGGAATTATAGTCTTTTCTCCACATTTTGGGCAAACTTCTTTTAAAGTGTATGTTCCGCACTTTAAACATTTTTTCATTTTCATCTCTACACCTTTATTTTTTACTTTCTTTGTAGTATGTTCCTTCTCCACCTAATTTCTTTATCGTTGATACTGCTTTTTCACAAACCTTCTTTAAAACTTCTTCTCCACTCTTGTAATCTGGAGCTATGACTAAAACTCTATACTTAGGAGCCCCAATGTAAGTTATTTTAACTTCAACATCTTCATAAGGATTTGCTTTTAATGCAGTAGTTAATGCCTTCTTTATTCTTTTAATTCCATCTGGGGCATAGGATTTCATCTCAATTATTCCTTCAACTTCAACATTTGTTAATTCAATACTTTCCTTAGCAACTTCATATAAAACATTTTTCCATTCTTCACTAATATCTAAATCATCTAAAACTTCTTTTCCTTCAATAACCATCGTTTCAAATGCGTTATATAATTCTCCAAACTCATCTTCTAGCAAATATCCCACTTCTTCCCAAGCCTCCTCTAAACTCTTACCCAACTTCTCAGCCGCTCTTTCAAGCATCTTTGAAGCTCTTTGGAATCTCTTCCATTCCTGAACTTTTGCCCTCTTTTGCTGTTCAGTAACTCTTTTTAATGATAAATCAATATGCCCCTTCTTTTCATCGACTCTTAAAACCTTTGCCACAACTCTCTGCCCAACTTTAACGTGATCTCTAATGTTTTTTACCCATCCTGATGTAACTTCTGAGATATGAATCATTCCTTCCTTACCGGGATACTCTAATAACTCTACAAAGGCTCCATAAGGTTTAACCTCTTTTACAGTACCTATAATAATATCTCCTTCCTCTGGAAATTCTCTCCTCATAATAAACACCTCATAATATTGATTATAAAATTTTATTATTAATAATTTAATCAACTTTATTTTAAAGTTTTGGATAATAAAATTTAGTTTTTGCAAATTTCTTAATTTTCTAAGAAATAAATATATGTCAATTAAATATTCATTAGTAACAAAAAAAGAAATATTACTTTAATATTATACACTATTTTCTTCCCCAATCGTCATCGAACCTAACGATGTCATCCTCTTCTAAATATTCTCCAACTTGTATTTCAATAACTTCCAAGGGAATCTTTCCAGGATTTTCTAATCTATGTTTTACACCACTTCTAACAAATGTACTCTCACCACTCCTTACAAAAAATTCTTTTCCATCTATGGTAACTTTTGCCATACCTTTAACAACGATCCAATGCTCACTTCTATGATAATGTAGTTGATAACTAAGTTTTTTTCCTGGCAATACTGTAATTTTTTTTATTTTATAGAACTGTCCCTCTTCTAAAACTGTATAATATCCCCAAGGTCTATATACAGTTTTATGAAATAAAATTCTTTTATCATTTCTTTCTTTTAATTTTTTATAAACATCCTTAACTTTTTGACTATCTCCTTTATTACAAATTAATAAAGCGTCTTTTGTATCAACCACAATTAAATCATTTACACCAATTAAAGAAACTATTTTTCCGTCATGGACATTAACTAAATTATTATTTGAATTTATTACAATATTCTCTCCATAAATAACATTTCCATTCTTATCTTTTTCAAATTCTTCATAAAATGCATCAAAACTTCCCAAATCACTCCACTTTATGTTCAATGGAATTACAGCAACTTTATCAGATTTTTCCATAACTCCATAATCTATGGAGATATCTGGAACAATTTTATAAATTTCGTCAATATCCTCTAACTTAAATGCTTCATATACTTCTGGACAGTGTTTTTTAACCTCTTCTTCAAAAACATCTGTTCTAAATAAAAACATTCCACTATTCCATAGGTAACCTTTTTTTAAATATTCTTTTGCAGTATCTAAATCAGGTTTTTCTTTAAACTCTTCAACCTTATATCCTATATCTAACTCTTCTCCTGGCTTTATGTATCCATAACCTGTATGAGGCTTGGTAGGTTTTATTCCAAATGTTACTAAATAGTCTTTCGCTAAATCTTCTCCTTTTTTTATAGTCTTTGCAAATTCATCCACATTCTCTATTAAGTGATCAGAAGGAAAAACTCCTACAACATCATCACCATATTTTTTAATTTCTTTAACTCCATAGTAAATAGCAGGAAGAGTATTTTTACCAATAGGTTCAACTAAAATGTTTTCTTCATTAAAATTATAACCCAACTTTTCTATTTGTCCCATAACTAAAAATTTATGCTTTTCATTTGTTATTATGTAAATATCTTCTATATTAGACAATCTTAAACATCTTTCAAAAGTCATTTGGAATAGAGATTTTTTAAAAGGTTTAAACTTTATAAATTGTTTTGGGTAGTATTCCCTACTCAAAGGCCATAATCTACTCCCCACTCCTCCAGCTAAAATAATAGATTTCATTTTATCCCCTCAAATCATGTGTAATATTCTAAAATTATTTTACAATACTATTTAAATAATAAAAGTATTTATAGTAATAAATATTATTGTGATGGAAATCCAAATTTTAAATCTAAATTAATTTAAAATATTAATACTAAATACTATTTTTAATTATATAGATATTAATGGTGTAACTTATGTTATTACTCATTGATGTTAATCATGGAGCTTTACAATTATCTGAGGAGTATTTAAACTTAGGTTATGATGTTGATGTTTGGGATATATATCAAAAAACAAGAAAATCAGAGAGTTATTACAAGAAATATAAAGAACTAAAAGAAAAATTTAGAAATATTAATTTATTCTATGATAAGCCAAATTTTGAAAAATATGATAAAATTATAGCCCCAATACACTGTCCAATAGATATTGAATTTATTCCATTTACTGATGCTGTTTCTGAAATTTTAAAAGAAAAATATAATAATATACATAAAAAAATAATCAACATAACTGGAGTTAAAGGAAAAACAACAACTACAACTTTAATAAATCATATTTTAAAAGAAGATTATACAACTTACTTACATAATTCAAATTTTGGTTCAATTGCACCACCAACAATTTTATCTATCTTAAACAAATTAGATATAGACAAATACGATTTTTTTATATTTGAGACTTCCTTAGGATTGATTAGATGTAAGTATGGGGTTATAACAAATGTTTTGGAAAATTATAAAATTGCCAAAGGATTGAGAGATGCATTAACTGCCAAATTCTCATCTTTAAAAAATGCTGAAATAGCCTTTATAAATAAAAATGACATTATTAATTATAATATAAATGTTAATCATAAACATTTAAATGTTATTGATACTACCAAAGTGAAGATTTTAAGTAAATATCCTTTAAAATTTGAATATATGAATGAAACATTTAAATTTAATAAGAAAATATTTGGATTGCATTTTATTGAAAATTCATTATTTGCCATTGAGATTTGCAAAAATTTGCTAAACATAGAAGAAATAAAAGGTAGATTAGATTCTTTTGTTATAAAAAATAGAATGTATGTGGAAGAAATTAACAATAAAGTTTTAGTTAAAAATATAAATCCGGGTTTAGATTTGAAATCTATTTATTATGCAATAAGAGACTTTTTAATGATTTTTGAAGGAGATGTTTATATTGGAGGAGATTTTGGAATAGTTTGTGAAGAAATAGATATAAAAAAACTTGTTGAAGTATTAAAAAACTTTAATTGTAATTATATATTCGTTGGAGAAATTGGAAAAGAATTGAATAAATATTTAGATGGAAAGTATATTGATAAATTTGATGAAAATAAGATTAAAAATAACTCATTAGTTATCCTTAGAGAAAAAATAATCTAAAAAAGATCTCTATTTTTCATCATCCTTGGGATTAACGCCATTATCACACTCTCTATACATAAATCTTTTCTTGTTATATGGTTATCAGTTAAATAGCCAATCAATCCAACATTTTTCCCAATGTCTTTAATTCCTGTCAATTTTTCAGCAATTTTTCCGCCTTCAATTTCTTTTAATATATTTTCAGACACAATTTTAGGATATTCAAATCCTTGAGACATTCCAACAGTTTCTTTTATTCCATCATAAACTACACATATATGTATATCTACATAATGCCCTCCAACATTTATTAACCCTGCCTCAATTCCTACTCCATAAGAGCATTGAACTTTATTAAAGGCATTCTTTGCCCTATTTAATGCCCCTTTATAAGTTTCTTCCAATCCTATGGGATGGGATGAGACATTATTTTCTACATCAACACCTATAACTTCCACAGTTCCCAAAACTTTTTCAAAACCTTCTTTAACTGCCTCAATTTTCACTGGATTTAGAGAGCCAACAGCAACAACTCTAAACTTATGCCTTGCCATACTTAATTTTCTTGCCTCTTCAATACATTTCTCATTTTTACATAAAAATCTTCCAAATAAAAAGATTTCTGCCTCTTTACCACATATTTCACATTTTTTATTTTTTAAGTTCATAACAATCACTTATGAATTTTTAAAATATTGGCTAATAATGCTAATAATAGAACAATATTAAAGTATTTATAAATTAATTGCAATAATGATAGTAACTAAACATTAGGAAGAGGGGATTTACTATGGGAAAAAAAAACACAAAAGATAATGTTCAAAAACTAAGATGTCCAATTGTATGCGTATTAGGTCATGTGGACCATGGCAAAACGACATTATTAGACAAAATCAGAAAAACAAGAGTCGCTCAAAGGGAAGCGGGAGGAATTACCCAACATATTGGAGCGAGTGAAATTCCTATAGATGTAATAAAAAGAGTATGTGGAGACTTATTAAAGATGTTAAAGGCTGATTTAAAAATTCCTGGATTATTAGTTATTGACACCCCAGGACACGAGGCATTTACTTCATTAAGAAAAAGAGGAGGAGCTTTGGCTGATATTGCCATATTGGTAGTTGATATAAATGAAGGTTTTAAGCCACAAACTGTTGAGGCAGTAAATATTTTAAGACAGTATAAAACTCCTTTTGTTGTAGCGGCAAATAAAATTGATCTAATTCCAGGTTGGAATTCTAAGGATGTTCCATTTATATTAAACTTTAATGAAAAAGTTCAACATCCTAATGCATTAACTGAATTTGAAATAAGATTATATGAAAATGTAATAAAGCCTTTAAATGAGTTAGGATTTGACGCTGACTTATATTCAAGAGTTCAAGATGTTACAAAGACAGTTTGTATAATTCCAGTCTCAGCAATTACTGGAGAAGGAATTCCTGATTTGTTAATGATGGTGGCAGGTTTAGCTCAGAAGTTCTTGGAGAAGAGATTAAAACTTAATGTTGAAGGTTATGCAAAAGGGACAATATTAGAGGTTAAAGAGGAAAAAGGTTTAGGAACAACGATAGATGCCATAATATACGATGGAATTGCAAGAAGAGGAGATTACTTAGTTGTAGGATTGCCAGATGGTGTTTTAGTAACAAGAATTAAAGCCTTATTAAAGCCAAAACCATTGGATGAAATGAGAGATCCAAGAGATAAATTTAAGCCTGTAAATGAAGTTGTAGCCGCCGCTGGAGTTAAAATAGCTGCTCCTGATTTAGATAAAGTTATTGCAGGCTGTCCTATTAGAATAGTTCCAAAGGATAAGATAGAGGAGGCAAAAGAGGAGATAATGAAAGAAGTTGAGGAGGCAAAGATAGAGGTTGATGAGGAAGGAATTTTAATTAAGGCAGATACTATAGGCTCCTTAGAGGCTTTAGCAAATGAATTGAGAAAGGCAGGAGTTAAAATCAAAAAGGCAGAGGTTGGAGATATAACTAAAAAAGATGTTATTGAAGTTGCCTCATATAAGCAGAGTAATCCTCTGTATGGAGCAATTGTTGGCTTTAATGTAAAAATACTACCAGAGGCTCAAAAAGAAATAGATAAATACAAAATAAAAGTATTTCTAAATAATATAATTTACAAATTAGTTGAGGACTTCACAGAGTGGATTAAAAAAGAAGAAGAAAGAATGAAATATGAAGAATTTGAAAAACTTATTAAACCAGCAATCGTTAGAATTTTGCCAGATTGTATATTTAGACAAAAAGATCCTGCAATTTGTGGAGTAGAAGTTTTATATGGAACTTTAAAAGTAGGGTATCCACTAATGAGAGAAGATGGAATGCAACTTGGCTATGTTAGAGAGATAAAAGACAGAGGAGAGAATGTTAAAGAGGTAAAATCTGGAAAGGCTGTATCTATTGCTATAGAAGGAAAAGTAATGTTAAAGAGGCATGTAGATGAAGGAGATCTTATGTATGTAGCAGTTCCAGAAGAGCATGTAAGGGAACTATATCATAAATATATGGATAGATTAAGAAATGATGAAAAAGAGGCTCTATTAAGATATATGGAATTAATGCAGAAACTAACAAATAATATATTCTGGGGTAGGTAAGATTTTAAATATGAATTAATGAGCAAAAAGAAATATAAAAAAGATTATTTTATACTACTACTATAAATACGATATAATTTATATAGTTTATTAATTGTATTATATAATTTATTTTCTATTATATCTTCAATTGAATTTATAGCTTCAGTTGGACAGACCTCTTTACAAATTTCAATATCTCTTTTATAACATCCATTGCACTTTATTGCTATTCCATCAATTCTTATAGCACCGAAAGGACAAGCTAAGGCACATAAGCCACAGCCTATGCATTTATCCTCTATAACTACTACCTTGTTGTTAATTCTTTCAATAGCCCTCTCTGGACATGCATATAAACAGGGATTTTTTTCGCAGTGCATGCACTTAATTGGAAATTCCTCAAAAGTTATTCCATTAATTGGACAACTCCTTTCGCATCTTCTACATCCTATACAAGAGCCAACATTAACTATAACCATGAATTATTCCTCCATAAATAATTTATGGCTGAACCTTAGCATTTACTGTAATTTTTGATATTAAACTATTATCTGTTTTTTGAGAGGGTTTGTAAAATTTACTAAACAATTCTAAACTTTTATCTCTCTTAGCAAATATTAAATCATTTACTTCTATAAGTTCTAAGCATCTCTTTGAACAGGCTTTAACACATGCTGGTTCCTCTCCATTACACAAAATACATTTATATGCTTTATCTTCCATTAATATAGCACCGAAAGGACAAGCTAAGGCACATAAGCCACAGCCTATGCAAATTTCATCGTTTAAATACACATAATCATCTTTATGCTCAATAGCAGAAACTGGACAAACTTCTTTACAAGGGGCTGAAGCACAATGCTGACAAACTATTGGAATATACTTTCCATCTTTTTCCATAATACTTATTCTTCCTACTTTATTTTTCTCCATGCATGCTTTAACACAATCTCCACAGTTATCACATATATAGTTTGTCATCATTATCTTTTTCATTATATCACCTATAAATTAAATTATTAAAAGTTTTTTTCATCAAAAATTACAAGTAGTGAGGAGGTGTACATTAAAATATTATAAACCTAACAACTTACACTTTTCGTCTATATATTTTTGAATTCTTTCAATATCTTCATCAGTTAAGTGTCTATATCTTTTTTGCATCTTCAAATACTCTCTAACAGGCTTTCTCTTAGATGGTTTGTAAGTAATTCTAAATTCTCCATTTTCAATTTCATACAATGGGAAAACTCCTGTTTCTACGGCCAATCTACCAATTTCTATTGTTTTGTGTGGAGGATATCCCCAACCTGTTGTGCAAGGTTGTAAAACCTGTATAAATTTAGGCCCTTCGATACTCAATGCCTTTTTTATCTTTCTTATAAAATCCTCTGGATAGGATATACAGGCAGTTGCTACATATGGAATGCCATGAGCGGCCATAATCATAGCAACATCTTTTTTAGGTCTATCCTCCCCTTTAATTTTTGAACCAGGAGGTGTAGTAGTTGTAGCAGCCATATAAGGAGTTGATGAACTTCTCTGTATTCCAGTGTTCATATATGCTTCATTATCATACATAATATATAAAATGTTATGTCCTCTTTCCATAGCACCACTCAATGCTTGGAAACCTATATCTGCTGTTCCACCATCCCCTCCAATTGCTATAACATTTATTTTTTTATTAGCAAACTTGCCTCTCTTTCTCTTCAATGCCTTTATTGCTGATTCTACACCACTTGCAACTGCTGCAGCGTTTTCAAACGCTACATGAATCCAAGGTACTCTCCATGATGTTTCAGGATATGGAGTAGTCATAACCTCTAAACATCCTGTGGGAACTACACAAATTGTATCTTTTCCAGCGGCTTTTAATACTAATCTTGCAACGATTGCCGCTCCACATCCTGCACATCCTCTATGACCGGGAGCAAATAATTCTTCTCTTGAAAATTGCATAATTTCACCTATAAGGATTTATTCTTTTAATCCAACCCAGGCAGTTTTATCATCCTCTGCCTTTTCTACATCATTAATTATTAATTTTATGTCTTCAATTCTTATATCTCTTCCACCTAAACCAACAATATAGTTGCAGATTTTTTTATTTTTTAAAATTGATGCCATCTCAATACCCAAAGCTCCTTTGTTAAATCCTAATGAAATGTTTTTATCTAATACTGCAATATTTTCAGCATCTTTTAAAAGTTCTTTAATATCTTCTTTTGGAAATGGCCTAAATGTCCTTATTCTTAATAATCCAACATCCTTACCCTCTTTTTTTAATTTATCAATGACCTCCTTTATAGTTCCACATACTGTACCCATTGCTACTAAAACAGTATCTGCATTCTCTAAGTTGTATGCTTCAACTAAACCATTACCATACTTTCTCTTAAACCATTCATTAAATTCTTCATTAACATCTTTAATAACTTTTTTAGATCTCTCAATAGCATCTTCGACTTGTTTTCTTGTCTCCATATAGCAATCTGGAACTCCTACAGGTCCTTGAGTTATTGGCCTATCCGGATCTAAATAAGCATGTTTTGGTTCATAAACACCTAAAAATTCTCTAACTCTTTCTGCCTTTGGAATTGTTACTGGCTCAACAGTATGAGTTAATATAAATCCATCTAAACAGACCATTACAGGGAGTAAAACTTCTTCATTCTCTGCTATTTTGTATGCCTGAATAATACTATCAAGTGTTTCCTGATTGTCTTCTACATAAATTTGAATCCATCCAGTATCTCTCTGTGATATAGAATCTTGATGATCGTTCCATATGTTTATTGGTGCAGATAATGCTCTATTTGCGATCATCATAACTATTGGTAGTCTCATCCCAGAGGCTATAAATAAAACTTCATGCATCAATGCTAAACCTTGAGAAGCAGTTGCTGTAAATGTCCTTGCACCAGTTGCCGCTGCTCCAATACAAACAGATAATGCTGAATGTTCACTCTCTACTTTTACATATTCAGCATCTAACTCTCCATTTGCCACAAATTCAGCCAACTTTTCAACACATGTTGTTTGGGGAGTAATTGGATATGCAGCTATAACATCGACATCAGATAATCTTGCCGCTTCAGCAGCGGCGGATGTTCCTGTAATAACTTTAACTTCACACATTTTTCCCACCATAGAACCTTTATTTTTCTTCTCTAATCTTAGTTATTGCATTTACAGGGCATTCGTTCATACAGATTAAACATCCTTTACAGTAATCGTAATCTATTTTAAAATTACCATTCTCATCTTCTTGAATAATCCCCTCTGGACAGAAAATATAGCAATTTTCACACTTTACACATTTATTGTTATCTAAAATAGGTCTGAATATCCTCCAACTACCTGTTTTATTTCTAATTGAGTTTCCCGGCTCATATATAATAGCGGCAATTGTTACCATAACTATAACACCCCATTTATTTATCCATATTTCTTTATCATTTCGTTATATGCAATTTCAGCCACTTTGGCATTTTTTTCTCCCAATTCTCCTTTAAATTTTTCCATTATTGCCTTCTTTACAGATTCAATACTAACAAGTTTTGTAACCCCAGCAAATGCTCCGACCATTGCAGTATTTACAATAGGAACCCCTAATATTTCTAAGGCAATTCCTGTTGCATCAATTGTGTATGTTTTAACTCCTAAATTTAGATCATCTTTAACAGTATTAACTACAACAGCCCCATTTTTCTTTAAACCTTCAACTACATTAATAGTTTCAATTAATGATGAATCCTGAACAATAACATAATCTGGATTGTATATTTGGCATCTTAACCTTATCTTTTTGTTATCAATCCTTGTAAATGCCATAACAGGGGCTCCTCTTCTCTCTACACCAAAAAACGGAAATGCCTGAGAATATTTACCATCATAGAAAGCAGCAATAGCCAGTATTTGAGCAGCAGTAACGGCTCCTTGTCCTCCTCTTCCATGAAATCTAATTTCTATCATATACTCACCCTAAATTGTCATTATCAATCATTAACAATCTTTAAACTCATATATAAATCTTTTGAGTTTTCGTCAAATATCGAAAATTGTTTAGGCATAAATAATTATATTGTTAGTTCTAAAATTAGTAAAATGAAATTTTTGATATTTCCAATATTAAAGGTGAAAATCAATGATAAAAGAGATTACTGAGGAAAAATTAGAAAATTATTTTAAAAGAACAGAAGAGGCAATAAAAATTATTAAAAAAGGACTTCCACCAAAAAGAAGTTTGTTATACGATATCGCCAAAGATTTTTTATTGATGATTGAAAGTTATTTTGAAGATGCAAAGGTTTTTAGAGAAAAGGGGGATTATGTAACTGCATTTGCTTCTATAAATTATGCCTATGGTTGGATAGATGCAGGAGTTAGGTTGGGATTATTCGACGTTGGAGATGATGATATAAGATTTACATTAGCCAAGTAGTAAAATAAAAATATATAAAGATATAAATTAAATTATAAAGAAAATATTATATAAAATAATAAAATAATATTTTTATCTTTTAAATAATAATTGAAATAAAAATAGAGTGATTTGAATGACTTCAGCCATAAAAATTATTGAAATGTTAAAGGTTATTGACAATCGAGCAAAATTTATTGGAATAAAATTAAATATGATGAAAAATTTATTAGAAAAATATAAAGACGATAAAGAATTATTAAAAGAAGTTTTAAAACTAACAGAGGGTACAAGACTTCATGAGTTAATATTAGAAGCCTATCCTCCTTTAGAAAAATTAAAGGAAGAATTAAAAAAAGAGGAAATTATTCCAATAGTAGATATTGAAGAGAAAAAACCAGAGGAATTTTGTCATTTTGAAGGTCATATTTCTATTATTGCATATATAAGAGAATACATGAAAAAATACTATTTTGGATCTACTGTAAAAAAAATTTTTTATGAAATAGGTAAAGATTATGCAATTAAAATGGGTATTGATAATTATGATAAAATGATTAATATCATGAAAGAGGAATTTGGAGAAACATATATTGAGAAATCCGAACCTATAACATTTATTGTTAAAAATAGTAAAGAGGCTATGAATTGTAGAGCATTAGAACCTGTTTGCTATTTAACAGCAGGTTTTATAGCCGGATGTTTAGAAAATATAACTGAAAAAAAATATATAATTGAGGTTATTGAAAAAAAATGTATGGCATTGGGGGATCCCTACTGTCAATTTATTGTAAAAAGATATATAAAATTATAAATTAAAATTCCTCTTTCCAAATAATTGCAAAGTCTTTTAAAGCTCTTTTTACTCTGTCTATATTTCCCTCAATAACTATTTTATTATCTTCATCACTATATTCAAATATAACACCATACCATTCTCCTAAGTCGCTTAATCTTTCTATTTGAATTTCTCTCTGTAATTTTACTCTTATTGATTCTACTTTTCCTTTTTTTCTAACTTCTTTAGTGTATATACTTCTATTTAACGGGAATTTTACATTTAATTCTCCTCTAATAACTTTTGTCATTTTATTTAAATATTCCTCTAATAATTCTGAATTACATAAACTAAATAGTTTAGATTGGATAAAATTTAATTCTTTTTCAATATTTGGAAGCATAGTTATAGATACATGGGGGTCTAATATGTAATAGGATATAAGGGCATAGGTTAATCTAAGCTTTTCAAAAACAATTTCGGGAACTTTAATCCCTCTTTTAACTAATTCAGCTGATAGCTCAGATAATATTACCCACTGTTTATCTAAGTTTCTAACATCCTTCATTTTTGTAACCTCTCAATGTATCTTTTTAAAATTTTCTCACTATCATAGTTAAGTCTCACATTCATTTTTTTTAATTCTTCTTTTAATTTCTCAATGTCTGTATCTTTATCTATAAAGAACGCTTGGTAACTTGTAGTAGAGGATATATTAAAAATTGCAACTACATCATCTTCTTTTAATATTCTTTTGTCAATTGCCGCTCTAACTCTAACAAAATTTTCCATTTCGCTATTTAACGCTTCTTTAACAGTTAATATAGAGATTAATGTAGCAGTAAATTCTACTTTACTATTATTCATAAATTTCCCTCAAAATTATTATATTATTAATTATTTTAAAGTTCTTCTTCAAATTTGATCTCCTTTTCTGGTAATATGTAGAATACATAATTTTCTCTCTTAGCAGGAACTTCTTTTAAGAATACTACAATTCCATTAACTGGTGTATTTACAAACCTTATATCACCCTTTCTACTCTGCAAAGCCGCTAATCTATGACCTTCTAATATTCTACATCCAAAATTTACAATTGGATAAACCTTATAACCCTCAGCAGGAATTTCTAATAGCCTTGTTCCTTTCTTTATATAAGTTAATTGCTTAACTCCTCCAACTTCATACTCAATAAGCATATCTTTTTTAACTTCTCCCATAAGAACATATTTATCAAAGTCATCATATATAACTTGATACAATACTTTCCCATCTCCTCTATATTCCTCATCTTTATCTAAAAACCTAATAACTTTTCCATTATTTTCTATAACTACTTTCCTTCCTTCATGTTTTTCAGCATTTTCAACGTATAATTTAGGAATTCTCATTATATCACCATATAAAATAAAATTTTAATATATCCTTTCAATTATAAAGTCAGCAATATCTTCTAAAACCTTTCTTCTATCTTTATCAAATATTTTTAAATAATTTTTAGCTTCCTCTGTTTTTTCTTTCATAAGATTTTTAGCATAATCAATTGAAGGTTTTAATATCCTAATAATTTCCATAATTTCTTCATCACTAATATTTTTATTTCCTAAGACATTTAATAGTTTTTTCTTATTATCTTCATCCAATGTTTTTAAAGCGTGAATTACAATAATTGTTTTTTTTCCTTCTCTTATATCACTCCCAACTGGCTTACCAATCTTCTTCTTATCTCCAATTAAATCTAATATATCATCCTGTATTTGAAAAGTTAATCCAATCCTTTTTGCATATTCCTTTAATGCCTTCCCTTCTTCCTCATTACAATCTCCCATAACTGCCCCAATTTCAACTGCCGCCTCTAACAATGCTCCTGTTTTTTTTCTAATCATCTCTAAATATTCCTTCATACTTGGGAAATAGTTTTCAAATTCCATATCCATAGCCTGCCCTTCACAAACATCTACACATGCCTTTGATAGAATTTTTAAAACTTCATAAGATTTTTTCTCATTGTTTATCTTTGAAACAGCCTCAAAGGCTTTAGCATATAATAAATCTCCAGCTAATATTGCTATAGGTTCTCCATAAACCTTATGAACTGTTGGTTTTCCTCTTCTCTCATCATCGTTATCCATTATATCATCGTGTATTAAAGTGTAATTGTGAATCAATTCAACGGCTACAGCCGCTGGAAGAACTTTTTCAATATCATCCTTTTTTAGCATGTATGTTACAACAGTTAAATATGGTCTAATTCTTTTACCACCAGCAAATAGTAGATGCTTTGACGCATTATATAATTTATCATCTTTATTTACATAGTTTTTTAGTTCTTCATCTATTTTTTGTAGTATATACTTATCAAATTGCATAATTTCACCTCAAATTATTAAATTATCCTTTCAAAACTTAAACACTGTCCATTTCTTAATAAATGAACATCTTCTCCTAATCTATATCCTTCCTCTTCTGCTAATTTTGTATATTCAGCAGTTAAATTAAAGTCTCCATGAGAAGGAATAATATGTTCAGGATTTAACCATCTTAACATATCTCTATGATCTTCCTTTGAAGCGTGCCCTGAAACATGAGCCCCTTTAAATATTCTAACCCCCAATAATTTTAACCTTGACTCTAACATGTATCTCTGAGCTGCGTTCATTGGATTTGGTATAGGATCTGCTGAAAATACAACACAATCGTATTTTTCAAATTTGTAAGGTGTTTTGTTAGTAGCCATTCTTGACAATACAGCCCCTTCCTCTCCTTGATGACCAGTTGCAATTATTAAATATTTCTCTTTTCCTTCTTTTGCTATTGTTTTTAAAGCCATTTCTATAGAACTTGGATCTCCATAAATTCTTAAATCTTCTGGAAATTGAACTAAACCAATATCTTGAGCTATCCCACAGTATCTCATCATACTCCTACCTAATAAAATAGGAGTTCTACCCATTTTTTCAGCTATGTCAGTAATGGACTTAATTCTTGCAATATGTGAAGAGAATGTTGTAACAATTACTCCATTTTTATCGTTATCTGCCGCTAATAAATCATTCTTTAATAATCCAGATGCAATAATTTCTGGAGGAGTTTTTCCTTCGTGATTTATTCTTGTAGTTTCAGATATAAAACAAAGAACTCCATTCTTACCCACTCTTTTTATTGCCCTATAATCAGGTCTTTCACCAACTACTGGAAAGTTGTCAAATTTAAAATCGTTACCGTAAACTATAGATCCATAAGGAGTATGTAAGACAGGCAAAACAGAATCTGGAATACTGTGAGTAATTCTAATAAATTCTAAGGTTAAATTTGGTGTTAAGTCAATAGATTCACCAGCGTTTAAAACAATTAGTGGATTTTTGACATTAAACTTTTTTTCACTTAAAATTTCTCTTTTAACTAATTCAATTGTGTATGGAGTTCCAATTATTGGAGCATTGTATCTGTGAGCTAACTTAGGAACTGCCCCAATGTGATCTAAGTGTCCATGAGATACAACAATTGCCTTAACTTCGCCCTCTATATTTTTCATAACTGTATCATTAGGAATTATTCCTTTTTCTATTAATTCTAAACTGTGTAGTTTTGATATATCAGTATCTTCGTGAATTAAAACTCTATCTAACCTAACTCCCATATCAAATATTATAATTTCTCCATCTACATTAACAGCTGTCATATTTCTACCTACTTCTTCATATCCTCCTATCGCAATAATTTCTAATTTCACATTTATCATCTCCTTAAGTTTTTATTTTGTTTTAGATTTAATTAAAGTTTATTTTATGCAAATATGTTATTATTTGAATTTAAAATTTAATTTACTCAAATAAAAAATAACAAACGATAATAACAATTACAACCAATAAATTGAATAATGAATAACAATATAAATTTACAATCTTTGTGAAATCCACTCTTTTAAATAACCTTTAACTATGTAAGGTGTTTTTTTAAGTTCTTCAATATTTTCTGCTCCTACTAAAAACATTGCAATTTTTAATTCTTTAATGTATTTTTTTAAAACCTTAACAACCTCTTCCCAACCTTTTAATGATGCCTTTAATATAGGTAACGCTACACCACAACAATCACAACCAATCGCTATACATTTGGCAATATCTAATCCACTCCTTATACCTCCAGAACCTATAATTATATTATTATAAACACTTTTTACTTCAAATATAGATGCAGCAGTGGGAATTCCCCAATTTACAAATTTTTTTAATAAATCTTTTGTTTCATCATCTTTTATTCTTAAAAGTTCAACTTTTGCCCACGAAGTTCCTCCACTCCCTTGGATGTCAATAGCATCAAAACCAATATTTTTTAAAATTATAGCATCTTCCTTTGAAAAACCTTCTCCAACTTGTTTAGCAATGAATGGAATATTTTTATATTTATTTTTATAATTTGAAATAATCTCTTTAAGTTTATCTATATTTTTAAAGTTTAAATCACCTTCTGGTTGTATAATTTCTTGTAATGGATTAAAATGTATAGCCATTGCATCAGCGTCTATCATCTCTACGGCTTTATAAATAACTTCTTCATCCCAGTTATCAACTATAAAATTAACAGATCCTAAGTTACCTATAACTAAATTGTCAGTATAACATCTAACTATGTTGTAAGTATCTATTAGATCTTCATTAACAATAGCCGCCCTTTGAGAGCCAACACCCATTCCTAAACCTAACTCATCAACAGCCTTGGCAATATTTTTATTTATTTCTTTTGCTATTGTATGCCCCCCAGTCATTCCAGAAACAATAATAGGGGCTGAAAGTTTTTTACCAAATAATTTTATTTCTGTTTCAATGTCATTGAAATTAATTCCGCAAGTCCCTTTATGTATTAATTCAACATCTTCTAACAAAGTTGTTTTATCATATTCAACATTACAATATTTACATAACAGTATATGTTCCAATTTTCTAACTTCTATTTCATTTTTACTATAACCCATACTTTCACCAAATATATAAATATTTGCTTAATTTTAAAAATATTAAATTTAAAAATCTTAATCTATTTTCTTTATATTTTCTTCCTTATCGTTCTCACTTTCAATAATAATTTCTAATGATTTTAGAATATTCTTTAAATATTCAATACATTTTAATTTTCCTTCTTTACTTCTAACTTCATAAACTTTCAATGGATTAATTGCTCTATATATTTCATTCTCAGAAATTCCTAAATCTCTACTTCTTGCTTGGCATACTCTTACAGCAACATCGTTGATTTTTGAATCAACTTCATCAGCATAATGGACTATATATGCCTCTATGGAACTTGGTCTCGTTGGAGAATGCTCTCCGTGATGTGAAGCAACTATCTTTATAACTTCCAATGGAAAATCTCTTTTATAAAGTTCAGCAACTGCTAATGTTAAATGGTCTAAATTAAACATATCGTAGTGGTCATAAGTCCCATCTTCATTTTTAATATAGTTGTATGGCTTCATTATATCATGTAATAAAGCCCCAGCGATTATATAATCTCTATTGACATTAACTCCATAAACTTCCTCTAAAACATCTGCTATTTTTAAAGCCATCTTTGTTACTGAAACTGTATGCTCAATTAATCCACCTTCATATCTATGGTGCCAATTTATACTCGCTGGTGATTCTTCAACACTAATTCCTGTATCTACAATCTCTGGATGCGTTGCCTTAGGATTTTTTAAAAACTCTATAACTTTTTTTCTCAAATTTTCATCTTTTATCTGTTCAGCAAGTTTAATTAATCTTTCCATTATAATCTCCTCCTAAATTTTTATAATAAAAATTAAATAACTGGTAAATAAATATTAAAGTCACATATCTTAGTAAAAATATAAAAATTTTTTAACTTTAAATTATAAGATCTTTATCTATTGAGGTGTAAGTAATGATAGAATTAGCTAAAAATCATTTAAGAAAGGTTTTAGAAACCTGTGGAGCCAATAGAAATTGTAAATACTATCCATGCCATTTTGATGAGCAAGTTTGTTTATGGTGTTTCTGTCCATTTTATCCTTGTGAAGATTATGAACTTGGAGAATACATTGAAAGAAAAGATGGATCTAAAATTTGGAGTTGTAGTAAATGTTTTTGGATTCATAGAATAGATGTAACTGTTGAAATATTAAAAGAAATCCTCAATCTAACAAAAGATAAAGAGATAGATAAAGGTTTAGAATTATTAAATGATCATAAACTAATGTTAAAGATAAAAGATAAAGTTAAAGAAAAATATCCTGCAAATAGGTGAAAGCGTGGACATTTTAAGCATTACATATATTATAAACTTTTTATTACTCATTTTAGCATCTATTACTGATATAAAAGAAAGAATAATTCCTCATAAATATACGATTGCTATGTTCTTAATTAATATAGTTATTGGATATTACTATTTTGGATTTGATGCTATAATAGCACTATTTTCAACATTTATATTATGTTTAATATTAAGTATAGGAATGGGTGGAGGAGATGTTAAAATATTTACTGCCTTAGCCCCTATTTTTGCATATCCAGATTCTTTTGTATTTTATATTCCTAAATATATTCTTTATATGATTGGAATTAGTATGTTTGTTGCTGCAATTTTTCCAATACTTAAAATTTTAATGAAGTATTGGAAAGATATTATCCCATCAGCATTATATTTAGCAATGATTTTAGGAATTATTCAATATATTGTTTATTTATATAAAATCCCATATGTCTCTGTTATAGTATGGGCCTATATTATTATATCTATATACATTTCAAGAAAAGTTCCTAAATATAAAGAATATACTAAAAAATTGGGGTTTTTGTTACCAGTATATATGTTAATTATTTATTTTATAGATCCAATATATTTTATTAAACATTTATTGCTATCATCCATAATATATATAGGAGAAATTTCTTTAATCTCAATAGTTATATATGCTCTTACAGGAGTAGAGATTTCTGATAAAAAAAGTATTGATGAGTTAAAAGAAGGAGATATTTTAAAAGATATAATTATTATTGATAAAAATAATGTTGAAGTAAAAAACTTAAATATCATAAAAAGAATAAAATTCTTAATAGAAAATGAAATTAAAAAGAGTAATAAAAAAATAATAGCAACAGATGGAGAAGGATTATCAGAAGAAGATATAAAACTTATAAAAAAACTCTACAATGAAGGGAAACTACCTAAAGAGTTAAATATTATAAAAACATATCCTTTCGTTCCATTTGTTGTTATTGGTTACACTATAGTTTTAGTTATGATATATCTGAAAATATAAATTGGAATGATATTATGATAAAAATATCTTTGAAAAGAGCTCAAATATCATTAGAATTTGCTATTTTGTTTTTAGTAATTTTAGTAGTTTCAATTATATACATATATAATTTCCTATCAAACAATTTAACTAAAGAAGATATTAATCTTGATAAAATCGATATAGCAGCGAAATCTGCTGTTATATTAGTAAATTCTAATTATAATGGGATCCATTCTAATGTAACATTAGTTTATGGAGGATTATCTTGGTCAGGAAACAAAAAAAACATTACTATATATATTTCTCCTCGTTCATATGTTACGGTTCAAATAAAAAACTTTATTATTTCTTATATATATAATACTACTACAAAAATAAACAGTAGTGAATACAACATCACAGTAGATCCTTAAAAATGTTGTTGGTGATTTTATGGTAGATGTCATAAAAATAAAAAAATTAAAAGAAAAAAGTAAAGGACGAAAACCTAGACCTAATTTTATGATAGTTATTGTAATTATTGTAATTATTTCAATTGTAGCGCTTTTAGCAATAACCTTACCACCAATTATTAAATCCATGCAAGAAGAAAAAATTTTAACACTACAAAGTTTGGAAAATGCAAAAAAAACAGCAATCGCTTCTATAAATTCACTTTTCTCTAAGTATCCATCAGATCCTATGAAATCGTATTTTATTGGTAAAATAAATGCTGCAAAATCTCAAGAAGAAATTAATAAAATTCTTGAAGAAGCTCAACAGTATATAAAGCTTAAAGAGTTTAAAGAAAACTTAAAAAACCAAATAAAAAATATTTATGGAAATTATCTCTCAGAGAGTCCTTTAGCTCAAAAAGTCATGTTGGAAATAGATGAAGCAAAAAGTGTAGATGAAGCTGAAAATATTTACCTATCTAATTTGGAAAAACTAAAAGAGGATGCAAGACACTATTACATATCAAAATATAAAAACGAAGTAGCAAATTCAAACTATGTAAGAGTTATAATAGATGGTAAAGAATATTTATATTCAACTGCAGATTTTTTAAAAGAATTAAATTCATACGATTTAGAAACATTAAAAAAACTAAAAGTTTATAAAGTAAATATGTGTGAAGCTACTCTTCCAGTTTTGGCAGAATATTGTGGTAATATTCCTAAACCAGGAGATAAAATAATGATTTACAAATTAGGGACTAATAAATCAACTCCTATAACTGAAGCCATAATAAAGGATGTTTATATCATATTCCCCAAAAATTCTATACAATATTCTGAATCTAAATCTTCAAAAATTAGTTTAACAGAAGATAAAGATACAACATCAGCGTCAAAAGATATAAATATCAATTATAAATTAAATGGAATAACAGATGTATTACATGCTGCTGTAATGGGTAAAATAGATTATAATACTTTAAAATATAAATTAAGCGAATATGGGTATAAATTAAACAAATTAGAAGAGGATACTCAAATATTTGATCCTAATATAATATATTTATTTATTATCAAGGTTCCTTCTGATAAAGCTTCAGAAATTATTGGATTAAAATATCAAAATACAGCAATTGTTAAAATAAATAAATAATGGTGAATATTTATGAAAATTAGGAAATTAATTTTATTATTTTTTTCATTTTTTTTTGTTATTCAATTAATATATGCCCAAAATGAGACTACTAATATAACAACTACAATTCCTACTGAGAAATTTGGAGAAATACATTTATCTTATTATATTGTTGGAGAGATTACCAATTTAAATCCTTATAGTGTGTTTATTGCTATACCTGATGGTAATATAAATATAGAAACTTCTAATACATTACCTATTCCTTCGAGTGGCGTTATTCAAGCAACTATTAATACATCCAATAATATTACATATTATTTACTAAAACCTTCTTCTCTAACAGAGTTTAATAAAAAATTAGGATTTTGGCTACCTCCATATACTACAACAAAAATAAAACTTGCAGTTTATGATTATAATATGACAATAAACATAAATGCCCCTAAGGAATATAATTTTAGAGTAATAGGTCCCGCAGTGGTTAATACTTATAAAGTTATAAGTATTAAAGATATGTTTCCAAAAGCTTTAGAAGAACATATTAGATTAAATAATTTTAAACTTTATGTCTATGGTTATTTAGAAATATACAATGAGCCTATACTGAATGAAAATGAAAGCATAATGAGTTCTGGATCATCTCTTATATTACCGTTACCTTTAGCATTTAAAAATTATAAAGATATTCAGATAGTAAATGATAATGGTATATGGATTAATTATTATGATTGGTATAATAACTTTATAAATATAACTATAAATAATAATGAAATTAAAAATTATGATAGTGACTTTGATCCTACTTTAACTAATGATGTCTTATTGGGTAATCTAAATATAAATAGATATTTCCCGGCAATGGCTTTTACTGTAAGTGATAGTTCTGGAAAAATTAAATTTTATTATACAGTGGACTGGAAAGAAAATAATGGTATAAAACTTCCAGATTTTATTTAAATCATTACTATTTATTCTGTTTTTAAAATTTTGGGTGTTTATAATGAGAGGGCAAATATCCTTAGAATTTTTATTATTATTTTTAGGAATGATAATCGTTATTTTAATAGCAACAGTATATCCAGGAATTTTTGGATTAAAAAAAACTGTTGAAATTTCGTCAATGAGTTTAGCTTATGCAGCAGTATCTAAAATGAAGCAAAATATTGAGTTGGTAGCTTCTGGAGATGTAGGAACTACAAGAATTGTTTATATAAAATGCCCTCCAGGGACTTGGAGTGTAAATAATAACATTTTATATTTCAATCGTAGTGGAGACATTAACTATAATATTACTGCAAATTGTGGTATTCATATAAACTTAAATGGAAATACAACTATTAAAAATTTAGAAATTATTAGAGCAACAATTGTAAAAGTAAGTCAAAATACGGTAAATGTTACAATATCTACATAAAATTGTAAAATTTATTTTGTATCTTCAAATATCTTTACCATCCTTCTATCTTCTAATTCTTTCTGTTTTGCCCTATTCCAGTTTGAAATATTTTGTAAATATCCTGTTATCCTACTAAACTTGGCTATATTTTCAGAACCACAGTTCATACATTTATCTATTAAGCCACCCATAGAAACTCCACATCTATTACAAACACTTAAATTCTTAGTATATGTCCAAAAACCAATATCTGTTTTAGTTATCTTTTTTGATATACTCATTAATACATCAGGATCTGCGGCTCTTTCTATATTCCATATATGCATAATATGTCCTCCATTACACAATGGATGGAATCTTTCCTCAATTCTTACCTTTTCTCCTAATGTTATTGGTGCATCAACTCTAACATGTGAGGAGTTTGTATAATATAAAGTTTCTGGATCTTTTAAATCTCCCCTAACTACACTTATGGTTTCTTCTTTGTAATATTTATAATCTAATCTTGCAAACCTTCCAGCGGTAGATTCAGCAGGTGTTTGAGTAACTGTCCATCTTAATCCAGTTTCTTTTTTCAATTTATCTGCATATTCCCTAATGTAACTAATAACTTTTTCTCCAAACTTAACAGCGTCCTTAGATTCATGTAATTCTTCCCCAATATGATATTTAAGCATCTCATTTAAGCCTACGAATCCAAAGGTTTTTGTCGTATTTTCATATCTATAGTATGGTTCTCCATCAAACTCTTGAGTCAAGAATGGCATTAGTTTATCAGTATATAACCTTTCCTTAGTAATCTCATGCTTTATCAATAAAGCCTCTTTCAATATTTCCAATCTTTCATACAGGATTTCAAACAATTTATCGTCTTCACTTTTTGCCTCATAAGCAATTCTTGGTAAATTTAAAGAATACCATTGCATATTTCCAGTTCTCAATGTGTCAATTTCAGCATCGCCTGTCCAATTTGCCGATAATCTTGTTCTACAACCCATAGCATTAGTATTAATTTTCTGCCAATCTGGAAGCATATTTATGAAGTAAGGTATTCCAAATTTAGCAGATAATTGATGAATTTTATACATAAGTTCTTTATTCTCATCTTTAAAGGCATTTTCTCTTAATTTAATTATAAAGTTTGGGAATAAGAAAGGTTTTCCCATAGCATCTCCTTCCATCATTACATCGACTAACGCCTCTAAAATTAACTTTGCCTCATCTTCATAATCTCCATAAGTTCCTCTTGTAGTTCCTGCAATTACAGCGGGTTTATCTTTTAAGAAGTCAGGAATTTCTAATTCTAAGTTAATAGAGCTAAATATTGTATTATGACATAAGATTCCCGTAGCAGTTATAAAGTTCTCATTATCTTCAACACTTAAATCATATACATAGCCATTATAGTCAATCTCTTTAATTTCTTTTATTTCAAATGGAACATTCAACTTAAATTTATTTATTTCATCTTTTAAATGAGGATTTAATTCTTCAATTTTTTCTAATGTATTTAATTTTAATCTTCTATTGTTATATGGCTTTTTGCCTGTTATTTTTCTTAGATATTCTTTTATTACACTATAATCATAAGGTAATTGGTCGTAGTTAGATGATTTTATTCTATCCTTCTTATATTTTGGAATTATATATGGTTTTAAAATTTCTGTGCAATTTTTAGATATTTCAATTACATATAGTTTGTGATTTCTTTGTATTTTGTTTCCTTTGATCTCAATTATTTTTCCTTCCTTCTTTATTTTACTTATTGTATATAACATTCCCAAGTCAGATAACAATAAATGCAACTTTCCCAATAATTGTTCAGAGGTTGTATATATCTTTATTCTTCCATCTTTGCTAACATATCCATCTCCACTTATCAATCCCCCTAAGAATGCCAATTTCATCTCTTTATCTCCTTTTAATATAAACTCTGGAATGTTTTTGTTTATTACCCCCCCATTTATATGTTTCTTTAAAAACTCACAAAATCCTTTATTTGCAAACCTTATTGATTCAGCATATCTTTTAACTGTAATGTTTTCATTTATATTTTCTTTTACAAATTTTTCAACAAATTTGGTTATTTCATCATCTTTTGTATCTATTGAAATTCCATTTGTTATATACCTACCCTCTGCAACAAATAAACCTAAAAATTGGCAAAGTTCTTTTGTTATTTTTAATTTCTCTGGAATATCAATTTGCTTATCATAATTGGTTTCAATATAATCTCCAATTTTATATTCTGTATTATATGGAATATCAAAGTTTCTAATAATATGTCTCATATTTATTGGTTTAACACAGATTAAGTTTCCATTTTCATCATAGTTAAACAATGAATGGTCTTCAGTCACAGTTATTGATGTTCCATCTTTACCAATAACTTTATATAGTTTCCCTCTTGGCTTGTGTCTTGATAAAGCATAAACTTTTTTAAATTCTGCCTTTCCAGTTTTTATATTCACAGATATTGTATAAATGTCAGCAATTCCATCCAAATAGAGGATTTCTGTATCTCCACTTATTATTACTTTATCTTTATATTTCTCCATAAATTCATCAATTATTTCTCCTATTTTACAAACCTTTAATTTATCTCTTTCTTTTATGAAAATTAATTCATCTTCTGCAAGAGATTGTCCTCCCCTGGCGACATACATTTGGTTTAATTCATAGATAAACATCTGCATTAATTGTTTTATCTTTTCATAACTTAATCCTCTAACATAGGGGGCTAACCATACATTAAATTCATCTATACTTTGACCACCACTCATATTAGTTTGTGCTGCCATCATTACCTTTGCTGCATGCTGTATAGCAACTTCTGGATGCTTTGCAGGCCTTGAAACACTTGTATGTAATCCTGTTCCATCTACTTTTAATCCATACATAAAAAATGGTCTTAAATCGTGTTGTAAACAAACAGGTCTTGTAGCGGCATATTCTAAATCGTGTAAATGAATATCCCCCTTTATATGGGCATCGGCAATATGCTTTGGAAATATTGCCAACAGTGCATACTGTTTCATAGTTTCGTCAGCAACCCACTTGTGAATAGATTCTGGGTTATACATTAAGTTAGCGTTTTCTCTACTACCCTGCTTAATTAGTTTAGTGATATCATATACAGGTAGTCCTAATCTTGTATGTTTATGTCTTAAATCTTCATATCCATACTCTATTAATTTGTAATTAACAATTTCTCTAATCATTGGAGCAGTTAAGTATTTAACATTTAACTTTTTTAATTCTCTTTCAACTTCATCGGCCATTTTTTCTGCAGTTTCTTTATCTGCTCCTGCTTCTCTAATTAATGCCTTAACTATCTTCTCTTTATTGAATGGCTCAAATTCTTTATCTGATGTTCTAACTTTTAAAATAATTCCTTTTTTATAGTTATCAGCTACATTTTTATCAATCTTTTTTAAAACATTATAAACAATATCTTTTATTTCATCAGTAGTGATTCCATTGTAAATTTTAGAGCAAACCTCAGCTAAAACTCTATCTAAATCACCATAATTTACCCCACTGTTTATTAATGATTTAGCCAATTTATTTATGTTAAAATTTTCCTTTTTTTTGTTTCTTTTTATTATTGTCATGTTTGTAACTTTTTCATTAATGTCTTTAATACTTATCATATAATCACCTAAAAAAATATATCTATTAATGATAATCAAGAACAGTATGTAGTATTTCACTATCATCATTAATAAAGATAACGGAATTATTTCAGAGATTTATTTAAATAGGGTATAACGATTTCTTAAAAGAGTATATAAAGGTATAAAAATCCTTTATTAAATTAAAGAACAATTTATATCAATTTATTAGATTAACGATAATTATATAATTCCAAAATTTAATGATTTATTTTTTCAATTGCTTTCCTATAATCTCATCAACTCTATTTAAGAAATCTTTAACTTTATCTTTGGGAACAACGGCCCCAGAGGCAACATTATGTCCTCCACCAGTGCCTCCAAACTCTTTGGCAGTAGCCATGGCAATACTTAAATCTAAACCCCTTTCAACTAATTCCTTATTCCCTCTTGCAGAAAATTTACCTAAATCTCCTTCAATATGATAACCTATAACTGGTTTATCTTCAACTAATATTGATGCAATAATTCCAATCATCCCTTTTTTACCTTCAAAATAATAAATATTATTTAATTTCTTTAATTTAACATTTTTTAACTCGTTAACTAAGTTCTTTTTATATTCCCAAAGAATTTCATATCCTTTTTTTATACATTCATCATCTTCTAAGCAAATTCCTATACCTATAGCAAATAAACCACTTCTACCTACGGCATTTAACATTTCAGACAATAGCATAGCGTCATTAACTTTATGGTTTATTAAATATCTGTCAATTATTAAATTTTCAATTTTTGGATACTTAAATATTATTGCAGATAGAAACTTTTTTCTATCAGAATCGTCAAATCTTTTTTTATTTGGATCTATACCTATATCTTTTAAGAATTTAAATGCTTTTACTTCAGAGGCTAACTCTGGAATATAAGGTTTAGTGCAATATGCTATAGATTTGTATATTTCAACATTATATATGTTATAAATTAAGTCCCTTACAATTTTAACATATCTATGCTCTCTTGCCTCATTTACTATAAACTTGTTTAATCCTAATAATGGACGATACTGCATATCCCCAATAATTCCTACTATTGCCAAACTACTCAAATCATAATATCCAAATTCTCTTGCTACTAAATAGCATACTCCACTTGCAGTTAATTCCTTAGAGCCATCAACTCCAAAAATATGTGGATTTAGTTGAATGATATTTTCATTTACAAAACTTTCTTTAATTATTGGAGGGTGATGATCTAATATTATTGCATTAAAGTTATTCTCTATAATATTATCTATCTGCCCACTACCCATATCTGCAAATATAAATAGCGGTTGATTTACTTCATTTTCTTTTGCTAATTTTTGAATAACATTATCTGACAAATGTTCTACAACAGTTAAATGAAATAATTTATTAGATCTCATCAACATCTTAGTTAAAATTCCTCCACTACTTAAACCATCTGGATCATGATGGGTTATAACTCTAATATATCCATTATGATTAAGAATTTTTTCTTTAATTGCCTTAATAACATTTTCTATTTCTTTAATTTTTTCTATCATCGTACTCTCCCCACAAGTTTTTATGATTTTAAAATTAAGTTACATGTATATTTAAACATTTCTATAGTAATATATAAAAGTAATTACCATATAAACATTACTATACTATATGAATATGAAATAGGTGATTTTTTGGAAAAATTAAATTTATTAAAAAATAAGTTAAAAGAATTATTTAAAAACAAAAAAGTTATCGTTGCATATTCTGGAGGAATTGATAGCTTACTTTTATCAATTTTATTAAATAACATTACAGAAATATTGTGTATTTTTATAAAAACTCCATATATTTCAAAGTGGGCTTTAAATAATGCCATTATTAATGCAAAAAAGTATAACTTAAATCTAAAAATTGTTAAAGTTGATAAAATTATAGAAAATGTTCCAGAAAGATGTTATTTATGCAAAAAAATGTTTTTTGAAATTTTAAATAAGGAGAAAGAATATTATAGTTATGATATTATAGTTGATGGAACGAACTACGATGATCTTTTTGATGATAGACCAGGATTAAAAGCTAAAAAAGAATTTAATATAATTTCACCATTATCTGATTTAAAAATTCGTAAAAAAGATATAATTGAAATGGCCAAGTATTTAAATATTAGTTATCCACCAAAAGAAACTTGTTTATTAACGAGATTTAAATTTAATAGAAAAATATCAATTAAAGATTTAAGAATAATTGAAAAATTAGAAGATTTTTTAAGAAATTATACTCATGGAGCAATTAGAGTTAGAGATTTTGGAGATTTAGCAATAATTGAAGTAGAAAAAGATTTTGATAAATTTATTGAAAATAAAAATAATATAGTTAAAAAATTTAAAGAATTTGGATATAAAAAAGTGTGTATAAATTTAGAGGAATATAAGAGTTATTGATTAATCTTAAATCTCAATATTGCCGCTATTCCTTTAAATGCATTTAATATCATTGCCCCTTCTTCTGTTTCTGATGATACAGTTATAAGTTTAGCACCACTTTGCTCACATAGTTCTGAAAGATATTCAATATAGTCTTTTTTCTCAACTATACTTAACGCTCCTCCACACTTAGGACATTGAGCATTTTTAATCTCTTCTTCTAATTTAATAAGTTCGAGATTTGTGACTGTCTTTTCTTCCATATAGTCACAGTTATTACAAGCAATTTTTACTTTATATTTTTCTAAGTCTTCTGAAACTATTAGAGTATCAACTGCACCCATCATCAAAGCCTCTAAAACCTCTTTCTCTCCATAACAGGCAAGTCCTCCATCTTCTTTAATTAGTTCTTTTAAAAATCTTTGAACAGCCTCTCTCTCTTTCATTAATTCAACATCTTTAAGTAACGGGGCTGCTTTCTCTAAGAGTTCCCTTATTCCAAATTCTTCAGTATAACATAAATCAAAAGTGTCTAAAACAATCTTTTTAAGTTCGTGATGTAAATAATCTCCTTCAACGAACTCATTTTTAGTATGTCCTGGTCCTCCAACCAATATTCCTCTAAGTTTTTTCTCCTGTAATAGTGGTAGAAATTGCTCATTAGCCTTTTGCCCAACTCTCTGTAAAAATTCGTGAGCCGCTAAATCGATAAGCCTCTCTAATCTTCTTGCAGACTGCCCTCCTGCCTTAAACTTTCCAGGAACTCCACTTGTTAATTTTTTTAAAATGTTTATGTTTCTTCCTTTAACTGTTGCAATTGTAGCCTCGTTTCTATCTACTAATATAATTCCATAAACATCTTTATCTTCTAAAAATTCCTCTAATGGCTCTAAATAAAATTCTGAATCACATCTATATATGTATGTTTTTATTGGCTCTGGTGGCTCTATAACATAAGTTTCCATTTTTTCAGTTCCTGGCCCACTTCTTGGAACCATTCCTGCAAATATAACAACCCCTTTTTCAAGAGGCTCCTTTAATAATTTTAATCTCTGTAAAATGGCCTCTATTGCCGCTTGAACATTTTTTCTTGTACTTTTACTTTTAATGTTTGATGCTTGAGACATTTCTTCTCTCAGATGTTGAGCAACATCAGATATTCTTCTACCTGCTGGGATATATAAACTGATTAATTCTGTACCTTTACCTTTCTTAGATTTTAATTCCTTTAACATTTTTTTAAACATATATAGTTGTTTTTGTTTAGACTCTTTTGAAGACATAAATATCACCCTTGTTTAAATTTAATTCAAAAGTTGTATAAAGATATCTATTGAAATTTAAAGTATTTAGTAATTAGAATAGCAAAAAAAGATATAACTTATAATAATTTTACTATTTATTTTTTTCATTCTTAATGAAATTTTTAACAATATTTAGAATATTTTCAGATATAACATATTTAGTGTTATCTTTTAATACATTGTTGGCAACTTCCAAAGATTTGTAAAGTTGAGCCTCATCTTTAAAGTAATTTCTTGCGGCTTCAGCAACTATTTGTATTGCTTTAGCTTGCCCTTCTGCCTCAATTCTTAAACTTTCGGCAATACCCTCAGCTTTTAATATTCTACTTTGCTTTTCTCCTTCTGCCTCTAATATAGCCGCTCTTTTTAGTCTTTCTGCCTTCATTTGCTGAGCCATGGCATTTTTAATATCTTCTGGAGGATCTATTTCTTTAACTTCAACTTTTTCAATTTTTACTCCCCATGGATCAGTTTCTCTATCTAAAATTTCTAATAACTTGGAGTTTATATACTCTCTTTTATTTAATACTTCATCTAATTCCATACTGCCAATTATAGCCCTTAATGTAGTTTGTGCTAAATTTATTATTGCATATTCATAATCTTCCACTTCTAAGATTGCTCTTTCTACATCTATAACTCTATAATAAACGACTGCATCTACTTTTACAACGGCGTTATCCTTTGTAATCATCTCTTGAGGTGGTATATCGATAACCATAGTTCTCATATCAATTTTAACAGGCACATCTAGGAATGGAATTACAATATTAATTCCAGGTTTTAGTTTTCCAATAACCCTACCTAATCTAAAAATTAATCCCCCTTCATACTGATTTACAATAATTATTGATTTGATAATTATAAATAATAGTATAAGTCCTAATATTAACCAAAACCAAAACACCATAATAATCTACCTTTTCACTTTTTTAACGATTAGGGAGACTCCCTCAACTCCTATAATTTCAACTTTATCCCCATTTTTTATTTTATCCTCTGACTTTGCAAGCCATTTTTGATTTTCTATTTCAACCCATCCATATCCATTTTCATCAAAATCTTTAACTGCTCTTCCAATTTTTCCTATAAATCTTTCAGCCCCAATTTTTACATCTTTTCCTACGCCATAAACGAATCTATTTAATAATATAATTGTTATAATTCCAGAAATTATTGCTGAAATAAATGCATACTGAGGAAGTATTAGCAATACTACTCCATATATTAATAATGCTATTCCTAATGCAGGAAGATATAATCCAGGAGTTACAGTCTCTAATGCCATTATAATAACACCTACAAGTATGAAAAAATATCCTAAGTCCTCCATAGATCATCACATATGTTAATATTTTATTATATTTAAAATTTTTTATACTTTGTCGTTATATTTATATATACCTTATATTAAAAATATGAAAACCTTTTAACTAACTAAAAGGTGAAATAAATGGTAGAAAAAGGAAAATTAGTTAAGGTTAGTTATGATGGATATGTTGAAGGGAAATTATTTGACACTACTAATGAGGAATTGGCCAAAAAAGAGGGAATTTATAATCCCGCAGTAGTTTATGGACCTGTTGCTATTTTTGCTGGTGAAGGACAGATACTCCCAGGATTAGATGAAGTAATATTAGAAATGGATGTAGGTGAAGAAAGGGAAGTTGTTTTATCCCCAGAAAAAGCATTTGGTAAGAGAGATCCATCAAAAATAAAATTAGTTTCTATATCTGAATTTAAGAAAAGAGGAATTCAGCCAATAAAAGGTTTAACAGTATATATAGATAACATACCCGGAAAAATTGTTAGTGTAAATAGTGGAAGAGTTTTAGTAGATTTTAATCATGAATTGGCAGGAAAAGAGGTAAAGTATAGAATAAAAATTGAGGAAGTTATAGAAAATAAAGAAGATATAGTGAAGGAAATTGTAAAGATGTATGTTCCTAAAATAACTGATGTAAATGTTACTATTGATAATGAGACTGTTAAAATAGAATTACCAGAATTTGCTCCTTTCATTCCAAACATTGAAAGATTTAAAATGGCTATAGCAAATGAGATATTAAAGAGATTAGAAGATGTAGATAAAGTTATTTTTATTGAAACTTTTGAAAGAAAAAAGGAAAATAAAGAAAAAAAAGTGAGTAATTAATATTCTAAATATTTAGTTTAATTTAAAATAGTTACGGTAGCTTTTTATAGATTAAATTTTTATAATTAATATTATCTCTCAATTTTAATTTTTCATTTTTGTTCAGTTTAATTTTATAATTTTAGTTATATCAATATAGTGGATAGTTATGAAAGACAGATATGGTAGAGAAATAAGATCTTTTAGGATTTCAGTTACTAATAAGTGTAATTTAAAATGCTTTTACTGTCATAGAGAGGGGCATAATTTAGAAGGCAATTATAATAGATATATAAAACCAGAAGAGTTTGGAGTTATAGTAAAAACTTCAACAAAATTTGGAGTTAGAAAAGTTAAAATTTCTGGGGGAGAGCCTTTAATAAGAAATGACATTTGCGAAATTATTGAAAATGTAAAGGATAAAAAAATAAAAGAGATTTCTTTAACGACTAATGGAATTTTCTTAAAAAAATATGCTGAAAAACTTAAAGATGCTGGATTAAATAGAGTTAATGTGAGTTTAGATACTTTAAATCCAAAATTATATAAAGAAATTACTAAGTTTGGTAATGTAGAAAAAGTTATAAATGGGATAAAAAAAGCAATAAATGTTGGATTAACACCACTAAAAGTTAATTTTTTAGCAATGACTATAAACATTAAAGATTTACCTAATATAATGGAATTTTGTAGGGATGTAGGGGCTATTTTGCAAGTTATTGAATTTATTCCTTTAAATAAAGAACTTAAAAAATATTACTATGACATTTCTACAATAGAAAATGAAATTAAAGAAAAATCTGACAAGGTTATAGCAAGGAAATTTATGCATAATAGGAAAAAATACATTGTAGATAATTTGGAAATAGAGTTCGTAAGACCCATGGATAACAGTGAATTTTGTATGCATTGTACAAGAATTAGATTAACCCACGATGGCTACTTAAAGCCATGCCTATTGAGAGATGATAATTTAGTTGATATTCTAACTCCTTTAAGAAATGGAGAAAATTTAGAACCATATTTTATTGAGTGCATAAATAGAAGAGAGCCCTATTTTAAATTCAATAAATTAAATAAATTAAAATAAAAGTTAAATATTTTTCTTTAACTCTAAAATACGATTAAATATTTTCTCAATTTCTTTTACAGCCGTTGACTCTAAATTAACAGGTTTTCCTAAAAATTCACTTTCAATAACTTTTTCATCATAAGGAACAAATCCTAAAATCTTTAAACCAAGTTCTTTCTCAACAATATTTTTTAATAATTCTTTATTTTCATCTCTAACCTTATTGACAATAACTTTAATATTTTTTATTCCTAAATCATTAGCCAATTTTTTCATTCTTTTAGCAGTTATTAATGACTTTTTAGTTGGTTCTATAACAATTAGCATTAAATCAACACTATCTATTGTTTTTCTTCCAAAATGCTCTATTCCTGCTTCCATATCTAAGATAACTACTTCATCCCTTTTTACTATTAAATGCCTAAGTAACCTTCTCAACAAAACAGATGCAGGACAAACACAGCCCTCTCCTCCCTCTTCTATAGTTCCCATAACCAATATAGTTATATTCCCTATCTTATATCCAACTTTATCGATTAAGTCATCAACTTTTGGATTTAATTTAAAAATACTTCCATAAGTTCCAGGCTTTGCTCCAGTCTTTTCCTCTATTATATCATGCCTTTTTGATAATGGTATAATGTTATCTTCAATTCCAAAAGATAATGCTAATGTAGGATTAGGGTCACAATCAACTCCAATAACTTTAAAACCTTTTTTTTCAAATAATCTCATTAAAGTTGAAGATATAAATGTTTTCCCTACTCCTCCTTTTCCAGTTATTGCTATCTTCATTTTTATCACAAATTTATCATCGGTTTTTAAAACTATTTCTTACAAGTTTTTTTATAAATTTTTATTAAATATTTACACTTGGCTATATAAATTTTTATTCTTTTTGAAAAGTTATAAATGTTTATAACTTTCTTATTTTAGTAAATTCGATATGTAATTTAAGATTTTCAAAATTGGAAAGATACAATTGAGATATAAAGTCTGAAACAATCGTTACAACCGTTTCATATCGTAAGGTATATATAGTAGGTTATCTAAGTTATATCCCGTAAAGTAAAACAACTATAAAAAATTAAGGTGATAAGATATGGCAATGAGTTTAAAGAAAATTGGTGCAATTGCTATTGGAGGAGCAATGGTAGCTACTGCATTAGCAAGTGGAGTAGCTGCAGAAGTAACAGTTGTTAGTGGAAGTTTATCAGATATAAAAGATATATTAGTTAAAGATGGTCAGCCAAACTGTTATGTTGTAGTTGGTGCTAACGCTCCATCAACAATGGATGTAGTTTCAGCAGCAGACATCGCTGCAAAAATAGGTTCAATGTGCTACAAAGAAGGAACTGTTAATGAAGGTTGTGCAGAATTGAATGTTCATGTTTCAGCAGATGCAAGTAAAGTAGAATATAATACATCTGAATATGATAACTATACCTATGTTGTAACTCCTGATGATGGAGATTATCCATTAGATAATGGAATAATATTTGGAGGAGACGAATATTATAAAGGAGGTCCAATTACTACTAAAACATTAACAACATTAATGAAAATTGATGACGTAGATCCAAAAAATATTTATTCAGTAAATGATGATGATGGTATCGAAATTGGATTCTTTGCAATGAAAAATGAATCACATGAAATTGGTATAGATTTAGTTGGTTATGCATCAATAGTAACTGCTGATGGGAAATTAGATACAAGTAATACATATTTAGCTCCTGGAGTATTAATACCATTCTTAGGACAACAGTATATGTTTGTTAAAGCTGATGCTGACAATGATGACTTAATAATAGGTAAGTGTGTATATAATGGAGTATTAAGTGAAGGAGAAACTTATGATTTAGGAAATGGATATGAAGCTAAAATAAAAGCAGTTTTAGAAGCGACTACTTCAGGAGCTCCATCAAAAGTAGATGTTCAAATATTAAAAGATGGTAAAGTAGTAGCAGAGAAATTTGACTATGCAAATACAACAAATCCACTAGTATTAGTAAGCGGTCCTGTAGGTGTAATAGTAGTAAATGCATATAAGAATGTTGCTGCAACTACAGGATATGCTGATGTATACTTAGTAAATGACATAAAGAGATTACACTTAGGAGACAAGTACGAAGGAGATTACAAAATATATGCAGTAGTTGAAGATCCTACTACTGATCAAATAGAAATATCTAAAGATACAGATATTACAGATAGTGGAGTAAAAATAAAAGGAGAAGGTGAAGTTGATAATAACTTAATCTGTGGTATTGCATTAGTGGATGATACAGATCCTACAAATGATGACAATAAATTAAGCTCAAAAGGAGATACTTTCTCAGCAGTAGATGATTACTTTAAATTAAAAGTAGATGATGTTGTAGATTCAAAATCAGGAACATACAAAATATATGTCTATTCAGATGTAACAAAAGATACAACAGTAGATTTAGGACAAACAGTTAGTGTATTAAATGCAGATATCACATTAAAGAAAATTGAAGCTACAGCAGAACAAGTAGTTCCAATAACAGCACCAATTGCAAAATTAGATACCGAAGTTAGCTTAGATTCAGCAGATAAAAACTTAGTATTAGTTGGAGGACCAGTTGCAAACAAATTAACAAAAGAACTCCAAGATATGGGTAAATTACCAGTTCCAATTAACAACACATCAGGACCAGTTATCGAAATTGTCAAAGGTGTAGCAAACGGACACGATGTTGTTGTAGTTGCTGGAGGTAACAGAGAGGCTACAAGAGAAGCAGCATTATACTTAATTAAAAACCTCTAAATCCTTTAACTTTTTCTTTTTGTTTATAAGGTATATTTGTATATTTAAATTAATTGGTAAATATTGTAAGAAACTATATATAATGAAACTATAAAAGTATAGGTATGAATATTTGAGGTGTTCAAATGAAACTAAATCAAAAAAATATTATTCTTTTTACTTTAACGTGTTTTATAATTCTATCTACAATATATCTATTTTTAAATCCAATTCAACCAAAAGAAAGTAAAATATGTAATATTAAAGAAGGAGACTATGTAATTATAAAGGGATATATTCAAGAAATAGATGTTAAAAGAGATAAGTATAGACATGTAATTAATATTTCAAGAATTGTAATAAATGATGGAACTGGAAACTTAGATATAGTATCTTTTGGCAAAACAAGAGAACAATTATTAAATTATATGTTGAGTTATACTCCAATGATAAAGGAAGGGGATTATGTAGAAGTGAAGGGAAAGGTTACCGTATATAATGGAAAGTATGAAATAATATTAAATGATATTCATAACTTTAAACTAATTGAAAAGAGAAATTACAATAGAGATATTTATTTATCTCCAATACCTACAAATATATATGCTTCAAAGTATGGTAAAAAGTATCACACTTTAAATAACTGTCCTTACGGAAAAAGATTAAAAGAAAGTAATATTATATATTTTTATTCTGAAGAAGATGCCAAAGCATTAGGCTACGAGAAATGCAAGTGGTGTGAATCTCATGAGAACACATCTAAATAAATGGTGAATATACATGAAGAAGTATAAAAAATTCTTTGCTATTACAATATGTTCTCTACTGTTATTTACCATATATTTTAATAGAGACCCATATAGAGAGATAACTAAAGGTAATAATATTATAATATCTCCAGCAGATGGAACTGTAGAGTATATAAAATACTATAAAAATGGCTATGCTGAAGTTTTTAAAGATGGTAATTGTTATGTTTTAAATGTTTCAAAATACTTTCCTAAGGGTTGTTATGTTGTTGGAATATTTATGTCCCCTTTGGATGTGCATGTAAATAGAGCTCCAATAAGTGGAAAAGTTGTATATATAAAACATATAGATGGTAGTTTTTATCCAGCATTTTTAAAAGGTGTTGAAAAAGTTAATGAGAGAAATATCGTTATTATAAGAAATGGCTCTGACTATATAGGTGTGGTACAAATTTCAGGATTTATAGCAAGAAGATGTATATTAAATATTAAAGAAGGAGAGTATGTATATGCAGGAGAAGAAATCGGAAGAATAAAACTAGGTTCTCAAACTGCTTTAATAGTCCCTACTGATTATTCTATAAAAGTTAAAGTAGGAGAGAAAGTTTATGCAGGACAGACAATTATCGCTATCAAAAATACAAATAATTAATGAAATTAAAGAAAAAGTTTCAAAAATTAGAGAAAATTTAGGTTTAAATAAAACTTTTTTTGACATAGTTGATATAAAAATTAATGGTAATATTTTAACAATATATACAAAAAATAGAACTGACAAATCTACTATTATAGGGCCAGGAGGATGGGTTGTAGGAAAACTAAAAGAAGAGTTAAAAGAATTTGAAATTATAAAAGTTGAGGATATTACTGACTATATATTGTTTAAAGAAAGAGTAAAATTAATAAAATCTTTATTTAGAGATAATGAAATAATTCAAGATATTTGTAAATATTTTCTATACGATGAAATCCCCAAAAATAAGAAAGATATAATATGCTTAATTCACTGTCAGTATGATTTATATTCTCTTAATATTTTAAATACTATTTTTAATGTTAAAGTAGTAATTTACGATTTTCCTGCCTTAGTACCTAATAAATCTAAGGAGAAAATATTAAATTTTTTAAAACAAAAAAATGTCAATTATGAAATTTTAAATTTAGATTTAACAAAAGAAGAAATCAAATCTCTTATAACCAAATTTCCATGTGGATTTTTAAAGAATAGAATAATTGAAAGTAATTTAAAGGGGTATATTTTTACATCTTGCTTGAATTGTAATATATTCAAATATTCTAATGGTATAATTATAAACTTTTTTGAACTCTTTCCAATGAAGATGAAAAAAGATAAATTCTATTTAAATTACTGTCCTCTATGCATTCAAAGTTGTAAAATCAAAGAAAATAAAATTAAATTTATAAGGAAAGTAGTTAAAGAGGTTTATAGAGGATTTAAAGAGCCAACAGATGCTTCTGAGGAAATAAATTCAATATTATAATTCTTCATTTTGCTTTATACTCTTCCAGAGGAAGTAGATTGAACCTCCCCATAATACTGTAGCTCCAAATATAAACATAACAATTGCTGAGATTGGCATATTCTCACCCACAATAAATTTTTATTAACGTTCATTTTTCCAAGGTATCTTAGATAATACAAACGATACCCCAAATACTAATGGAATTACTAACATCGCTATTCCTAAGTAATTCCAAGAGTATCCTCCATAAGGTTTATGCATTAGACTATATATATCTAACACTATTAAACTTGATAAAACTAATGGAGAAAATACACCTGTAAGATATTTCCACCAATAACCTATTTTTATCTCTGATAGTTTATTAACATATTCTATTATTTTATCACCTCCAAACAACCAAAATACAATAATTGCCTCTAAAATTCCAGCGATTGGTAATAAATATCCAGAGGCAAAATGATCTATCATATCAATCCAATATAATCCAGCATTTGTTACATATATAGAGCTTCCAAGTAGTCCTAACAAAGTAACTATAGATAACGCTTTTCTTCTACTAATATCAAATTTATCCATTATTGCAGAAACTATCGCTTCAACTAACGATACTGATGATGAAATACCAGCAATAATCAAAGCTAAGAAGAATATTATTCCTAATATAATACTACCTACTGGTATTAAAGATATTGCCTTTGGAAATGTTACAAATGCTAATGCAATACCTGGAGATACTACCTCATTCAATGGAACTCCACTTTTTAACGCCATGTATCCGAGAGTTCCAAAGACAGCAAATCCTGCCAAGAAAGAGAATCCACAGTTTAATAACGCAATTGTAAATGCACTTGTTGTTATATCTGTTTTTTTAGGAAGATAACTTGCATATGCTATCATTATTCCAAATCCTAAACTTAAAGTAAAGAATATCTGTGAAAATGCATCTAACCAGATTTTAGGATCTTTTAATACTGCAAAGTTTGGAGTTAAATACCAAGTTATTCCTTCCAAGCCACCAGGTAAAGTTATTCCTCTAATAACTAAAATAATTATAAGTAAAAACAACAATGGAATAAATATTTTATTTGCCTTTTCAAGACCTTTTTTAACTCCACATCCAACTATTAAAAAGTTTATTACCCAAATTACTATAACAGATAATAAAATTCCCCAAACAAAACTGCCAATTTCTCCAACACCACTTGAAAGATTAAGAACTTCATTAAAAAAGAATGTTTTTGGATTACTTGGCAAACCAAACAATATAATCTCTACAAGATAGTATAAACACCATGCAATTATAACAATGTAATATGTTGTAATAACAAATCCTCCAAGAACTTCAAACCATCCTACCCATTCACACTTATTGTATATTTTTTAAATGCTAATGGGGCAGATCCTTTTGTATAATGTCCTAATGCAAGTTCTAAAATCATTAAAGTTATACCTACACAGAACAATGCCACAAAATATGGAATTAAAAATGCTCCTCCTCCATTATTATAAACCATATAACCAAATCTCCAAATATTCCCTAAACCTATTGCTGAACCAACTGCTGCAAGTATAAAACCTATTCTTGAACCCCACTGCTCTCTCATTTTCAAACTATCACCATTTTAGTTTATTAGTGATAGTATTCGTTTAAAATATACTGTTATAATTTAATAATATAAATAATTTAGTTTATTATTTATTTGTTATTTATTTCTTAACACTACCTTTCTGTCATTGGATGGAATAATTTTTATTTTTGCATTTTCAAAATCTCTATAAAGTGTTTTACCTTCAAATAGTCTATCTAAGAAAATTGCTAAAGCGGCTACTTCAGAATGAGGTTGATTGCCAATAGATATATTGTAATCTGCCAACTCATAAACATCCTTTGGAACTTTTTCTGCACCAACTATAACTAATATATCTTTATCTTTACTCAACTTTCTAATTTCTGGCATTATCTCATTAACATTAGCCCCATACATAGTTAGATGAACAACAATTCCTCTATTTTTAAATTCTCTAATATATCTTCTCCAATTCTTTTCAACAGTAAATTTAAAATCACCACCCCAATTTTCAACGACTTTTTTAACACTACTTTCAACATCTTTATCATCAACTGTAAATATTATTTTATCAGCCCCCAAAGCTCTTGCAGTTAAGGCAACATGTGTAGATATCCTCTTATCTCTATCTTCTCTATGTCCTAATCTTAAAACCTCAACAACCATATTAATTCCCGTTTCCCATTTTTATAGCATAATAATAGCATTTAGCAACATAGATTATGGAAATGGGTTGTCCTCAACCCACAGCTTCATCGGGAATACCATTCCCTCTGCTGTAGGTTCATTGGACTTCGGGCTGAACTTATTAAATTAAAGACAGCAGTAACATCTCTATCGGCATAAAAACCACAATCGAAGCAATACATTAACCTCGAAGGCAGAGCCTCCTCATCGGATAATTTATACAGTTGAGATAATCTATTTCCACAGTTTGGGCATAATATAGAGGTGTAGGAAGGATTTACCTCAACAACTTTAACACCGAATTCTAAGCACTTATTTTTAAGATAGTTTAAGAATTTTTTAGCAGAGATGTTGTGTAGTTTATGTTTTAGATTTTTAAATGAGTTTTTAGCAATATTTTGGTTAAAATAAGAGGATAAATCCTCGATAATTAAAACTGCATCTTTTTCTTTAAGTTCTTTAGATATTTTGTTGGCTAACTTTTTTAACTTATCTTCTCTGATATTTTTTAATCTCCTACCGAATTTTTTAAGCAAAATTATGCCTTTCCTCTTTAACGGTTTTTCTTGCTTATGTATTCCTTTAAATGAGAATTTCTCTTGGATTTTAATTGCTATATTAGAGTATTTTTCGGTTAATTTTCCTAAATTGGTTTTTATCATTTCTATATTTTCGAAATTACCATAAGTTATATTGTCCAAATTAAAATCTAACGCATAAACAGCTTTATAATTATCATTAATTGTTATCTCTTTCTCTAACGGGATTAAAACCTTTACTGTCCCATCCACTTTATTCAATATCAGTTTAAAGCCAGCTTTTATTTTCCAACCTTCATTTATCAGTTTAAAAAATAGTTTATGTGGTTTTAGAGGAATAACTATTCTACCATTCGGTGTAGATAATCTTAAATTTAATGTCCTCTTTCCTTTTTTATCCATCGAGAATAGTTTTTCTATATTGGTTTTAAAATCTTTGTAGTTGAATAAAATATCATCTAACCATAAAGATGCCCTTTTAATTTTAGGAATTTTTGTATATGCTCTTCCTCTCTTTTTTATGGATATAAAGCTTTTTATCCTTGTGGATGCGTCTTGTGAAGCTGTATATATGTAGTGGGTAGGTAATTTCGGATATTTGTTTTTTATTTCTTCATATATTCCTTTCCTAATCTTTATATGCCCTTTTGTATTATTTTTTAATCCAAAATCTAAGGCATTCGTTAAAATTTCTTTATAAACCCCTATAGTATTCTCTATTATTATTTTTATTTTTGTTCTCGTTAATGGTCTGCTTTTCAATACTACAGTTTTTGATAGTTTAACCGTTTCTACCATCTTCATTCACTAAATAGTTCTTTTGTTTGTTCAATAATTTTTTTCCTTTTATGGCTTCTAAAACCATATAATTTTCCAGCAAAATGTGAAATTATTGTTATTAAATCATCAACTAATTCTTCATAAGGAGTTTTGAAATTCTTCTTATCGACAACTTCTATCTCAACACCACAATGGTTAAAAAATTCTTTTAAGTAATTAAAACCAAATCTTGTTAATCTATCTTCTGTAGTAATTATTACTTTGTTTATTTTTCCTTCCTTTACTAATTTGAATAATTTTTTTAATCCTCCCCTATTTTCGTTTAAACCACTACCAATGTCGGTAATTATTTCTTCAATAACATAATTTTTCTCTTTACAGTAATTTTTAAATATTCTACTTGCCTTTCTAAATCATTTTTTTGGTCTCTATCAGAAACTCTTGCATATAATACTACTATAAGTATTTATATGTTCTGGTATGCTACAAAAACTGAAAAACTGTCACAAATCCTTTAAAATCAACTTATATAAATCTTTTAATGGGATATTATATTTCTTAGCAATTTTTTTTAAATCTTCATATTCTGGCTTTTCAGAAATTATTTCATCATCTATTTTTCCTATTTTTATTCTGACATCATCATCAAATACTTTGACTGTTTTAAATTCTCTATTTGCAATTATTCTATTTATTTTATAAATTCTAATGCCCAAAGTTCCTGTCTCTCTCATTATAATTTTGGAGACATCATTAACTAAATCTTTTTTAACAATAGCCCTTATAGTATAGGAAGGTCTATTTTTTTTCATATATGTAGGAATAAAGTGCAAATCTTTAACCTTCCCTTCTAAAACCTCATATAAATAACCTAAAATTTCTGGCGAAACATCATCTACATTTGTTTCTAACAATACAATTTTCTCCAATACTTTATCTTCTATTTTAAATACTCTTAAAACATTTGGAATTTTTAGATCTTTATATCCTGCTCCATAAGAAATCTCTTTTACTATAAAACTATCTTCAATTAATTTTGGATTTAGATATTTTATTATTGCCGCTCCTGTTGGAGTAGTTAATTCCTCATTAATATCTGAAAAAAATATTTTCATTCCTTTTAATATTTCAGATGTTGCTGGAGCAGGAACTGGGAATAAACCATGTTCTGTTTTTACAAAACCATTTCCAACATTTATTGGTCTATAAAAGCAGTTATCTTTTAAGTTTAATTTATTTATTATATAGGATGCTCCAACAATATCGGCAACCGTATCGTAATTTCCTATTTCGTGAAAATGGACATCATCAATTTTAACATTATGAACTCTACTTTCAGCCTCAGATAATATTTTTAGTATATCTAATGAAATATTTTTAATATCCTTTGAAATATTAGCCTCTTTAATAACTTTAACAATATCTTTGTAAGAATTCATTTTATACTCTTTGTCTTTTGGAATTATATTAACTTTATTTGCAATAATATGGCACTTTTTAACTTTTTTTATTTCAATATCCACATCAACAACTTTTTTAATTGTTTCTATAAGTTCTTCTTTATTAACAAAGGTTATCATTGCTGATAAAAACATGTCTCCACTAATTCCAGAAAAAGGATCCAAAATATACATAAAAATCCCCTCTATTTTTTAAATAAAAAAGTAAAAATTTAAAATAAAATTTAAAAAAATTTAGAAGATTTATTTTAGATAGTCAGTTCCATAATCTACTTTATATATCTTAAATCCTGGCTGAACTCCAAAGTTTGTAGGATCAAGTGTAGCTTTGACTAATTTTATATGTTTCAATCCATATCCATCTAAGAAATGTAACTTAGCATAGATACTATCCTCTAAGTTTCTTGTTGATAACCACGCCCAACCTCTACCGTATGGTTCTATTCTAATAAACTCTGATAACTGTCCATCTTTATTTATTATAAACTCTTTTACACCGTATGGAGTTTTAATATACAATTTATGGATTTTGAAGGTTCCAACAGGTTTTGGTTTTCCATTTTCATTTTTAATAATAGCTGTTGTTATGTTTGTTTCATTTATTAGTGTGATATAATCTAACCCATATATTTTTACATCTGCAAGTATAGTATTGTTATTTAATATATAAGAAAACCCTTTGTAAAATGCACCTTTTTCTCTCTTATTGTCAGGTGTATTTGGAGGTAATGAGAAGTTCCAGAAACCAAACATACTCCAAACTGGGGCAATATCAGTCATTCTATTGTAGGTTATTAAGTAATCAGGATTAGGATGTAATGGATGAGTAGCATTTAAAACCATTTTAGCCTCTTTATCACTTAAACCATACTTTTTAGTTAATATTTCATAGGCATAACTTCTATTTACTGGTAAAATCTCATTTAATATTTTTACGACCTCTGAAACATTGTTGTGAGTATAGTTCATCAAAACACTACCTTTTTCAAATGCTGCATCTCCACTCGTTGCCAACATTCTAATTATCCCAACAGCAAGATTTTCATTAGATGTAGCAAAAATTCTTCCAACCCAGTAAGCTCTAGGACTATTTTGTGAACCTCCATCAAAAGTTACCATCCTTCTAGCTTCGTATGAATATATATATCCATTATCCCACCAACATGTTATAACAGAATTTTTTGGACTATGTTCTTTTAGCCAATCTAATCCTGCTTTCCAACCATTATTGAATGTAGGTGCTGGTGAAAATGGAACAGCAAAAGCAAGAGGTGGTAGTACTACACCAATACAGAGTAATAGAGATAATATCTTAATTATACATTCCTTTTTATTGTTTATTGAAACATATATATCTAAAATTTTATAAATACCTAATAAAATTAATACTATTAAAAATCCATAGGCTATTTCTGGAACATAGGTTGTAGGAATTAAGATTTCAGGAATTTTAGTGAAGTATTTTGAAATCATAATTAGTCCAAATAATCCTACAGGAATTCCTAAACCAAATAATGTCATATCATTATTCATCCTTAGTAATCTATCTATCTGTCCTATAAGGATTCCTAAACCAATAGCCAATGGAGGAGTAGCTAAAGAAGCAAATCTAATACCCTTTGTTGCTGCATATAAAGTTACTACCAACCATATTGATAAAAGAATTGCATATTTTATATCAAACTTAATTTTTTCATGTCTTAATGAAATAAAAGATACAATAATCCCGAGAATTCCAGCAATCGCTATAGTTGTTGAGCCAATAGCATTTATAAATATCTCATTAAATGAACTTGGCTTTGCAAGTTCAGCAACAGTTTGATAGACATTAGGCCACCCTGATGATAATGTATATGTCGAAAGTACTTGATTTACACTAATAGGAGAAGTAATTGGAGAAATTGCCATATTAAAGCCATAAGTTACTGTTAATAATATAAATGACCCTACTATGTAGAAGATTGATAGATATACAATATTTTTAAGGTTTTTAACATCTATTAAATCTATTATTCTAGTATAATTTAATAATGCCAGAATTAAGGGATATATTACTAAAAATGCTGTAATTATATCAAATCCATACCACCAAGCCCCCCACATTTTTGGAGCTAAAACTGTTAATATTAAAGCCATTGTAGCAAATAATTCAAACTCTACATATTCATTTTTTAATTTTTTAATTCCAGCAATTATTAATCCAATTATAATAAGTATTATCGATACTGTGTAAAATAGAATAGATGCCTTTACAATTTCTTCTCCCGAAGCAATATTATTTAAATAAAATCCAAATATAAGATCGAGGAATATTGCCACTATTACAAATAAGGAAATAGAATTTTTTAAATCTTTACAGAATAATTTTGTATTTCCTTGATTATATATAGCTTCAAGAATAAACCATACTATAAACAATATTGGAAGTATTTCAAATATTGGTGTATCTGCAAAACCTGCACAGGTTTTGTATAATAAAGAAGGAGCTGATATTATCGCTATAGCTCCAACAATTCCTCCAATATTACTGTTTGTAACTCTCCTAATTATGAAATATATAGGAATTCCTAATAACATTCCTAAAACTGCTGGAACCCAGAAAGCGGCATTCATAATAGTTACTGTTGCATCAAAGGAATGCCATATATAATAGATTAATAATGTAGCTAAACATATTGCTGGGGGTTCCCAGGAGATAGGATGTCCTGGTGGGGCATATTGGTATAGGTCATAAGGAACAGGTTTTCCATGTATAATTTTTATAGTGTCTCCACAGTATCCATGCTCATATAGGTTTTCTGAAAATCTTAAATAATGGTATGGATCTATACCTAAAAGATACATTCTTCCATGTTCATCAGAAAACATCTTTTTTAAAAATTCATTACCTTGGGCGAATTTCATATCTGCTGGCTGAGCCCTTAGTTGAAAACTAATAAACATCAACATTAATACAATTAATAAAATTTTAATCCAACTTTTTTCTCTAAATAAATTATTTATTTTCTCCAATATTTTGTTCATAACTTTCACCTTTATAAACATATCCATCAGTTATTACTATTAAACCATTTTCTTTTATGATTTCATATAACTTAGGTAAAACTTTATTTATGTTTTCTTCAATATCAACACATTCTATGACTACTGGTAGATTTATTGATAATCTAAATATGTCAAAGTCACTAATTCCTCTAACACCATAACCGTATATCCCTCTATATACTGTAGCTCCACTAATACCTTCTTTTTTTAGCATATTAACAATATATTTATACATTACCTTTCCTTCATATTTATCTCCTTCTTTAAGATATATTCGTAATATTTTTACATTTATTCTCATAAATATCACCTATTTAAGTAAATTTATATTTTATAATTTAATTATTTAAAGATAGCTAAAGCTACGACTCTCCCAAAATAAACCATAATTAGACATCCTAAAACATTGACCAATATGTTTATTAAAGCATTTAAAAATAAACCTTCAGAAATTAAATTAAAAGTCTCATAAGAAAATGTTGAAAATGTAGTTAATGCTCCACAAAAACCTGTTCCAAGTAACAATTTATATTCGTTAGATATAGGAATCATTAAAGAACTATACATTAAAAAACCTAATATAAAACTACCTATTAAATTAACTAATAATGTTCCTGTAGGTAAATTAAACTTAGTGGGGATAATTCCTGAAATTAAAAATCTAAATATGGCCCCAATAAATCCACCAATTCCTATTAATAGTAATTCTCTAATCATCCTCTCCCCTATATATACAAACTGTTAAATAAGAAAAATCCTCTTTGGTAATATCTTTTAATGACTTTAAACTAATTTTCTCATTAGGATATGTTATATTTTCAAGAATCCAAATTTTAGTATTTGGGTCTATTCCATTTTTTATTAAATATTCTACATCTTTTTTTAGGTTATTTGGTAGAAAAATAACTTTTTCTTTCTTTTTTAACAAATTTAATAGATTCTTTAAGTTTTCTTCTTTTCCATGAAGAGTTATAATATTGTAATCCTCCCAGGATATTTTTAACCTTGCAGATGCTATTTGAACAGAAGAAATTCCCGGAATTACTTCAATGTCTTTTTCATTAACTCCAATTTTCAATAATGTTTTCAATAATCCACTAAAGCATGGATCTCCCGTAGAGAGTATAGCAATTTTTTTATCTTTTATATTCTCATTTTTTAAGATTTTTTTTAAATCATCTACGACATTTTTTGATAGAGTTATCTTTTTATTTTCATCTATATTGAACAACTCTAATGCTCTTTTACTACCTACAACTAAATCAGCATTTTCAACAATTTTTAATGCTTTTAAAGTTAAAAACTCTTTGTCTCCCGGGCCAATTCCAACTATATATATCATACTTTCACATGTCTATTAATTTAATTCAGAAAAAATTATTTAAAAAGAAAATAAATTTAAAAAAGAAAAGTTTATTTTCATTACATTTAACTACTTTCAGATTCAGAATTATTTTTAAGTAGTATATCTGCTAATGGTTTTGCCCATGAAGCTTCTAATATAACACTAACTATTATTGTCATAAAAGTTGCTACTAATATAGTTCCAGCCAATTCTGTAGGTGGCATTAACTTTGCTACACTCTTTGGAACTATATCAGGATGCTTTATAATTTCAGTATAAACCATCGCTGATAATGTTGCTGGAACTACACCTCTTGGACCTTCTAATGCAATGTAGATTCTTTCAGCAAGAGGTCTTACTGGTGGAATTGCTGTAGCTATTAAAACACCAATAGGTCTTGCTAATAGTATTGAACCTATAGCACATATAAATGCTGGGATAGCGTATTTTTCTAATAGAGGAATAGAAATACTCGCTCCTAAAAATATGAAAATTAATATCCTAACAAATATAGATACTTCATCAAAAAATACAGAAACTCTTTCCATATCCTCTTTATGTTCTTTTTTATGCACTATTACATTACCTATATAAAGTCCCATTATAGCCACAGCCATAAATCCACTAATTTCATAACCAGTTATTGATGGAAAAATTACTTGGGCAAAGTACCAAAATGCTATAGCTAATCCTAACGTAAATGGAGCAATATAATCTTCAAACTTAATTTTTGAAATAATACATTCATAAAACTTACCAGCGATTAATCCTAATATTATTCCTCCAATAGCCAATGAGATAAATTCAAGAAGTGGATTTTCAGATTTAGCTAAACCAAGAGCGGATAAACAAATTAATGTTACAACAATACCTAATGGATCGTTAAAGACACTCTCTGCTTCTAATGTTATTGCTACTTCAGGATTTATATCCATTTTAGAAAATATTGGGATTAAAGTAGCTGGATCTGTTGCACAAACAATGGCTCCAAATAATAAACCAATTAATGATAATATAGGAAGATGAAATGCAAAATTAAACACAATTCCAGAGATAATCCAAACTATGATTAATGCTAATATATCAAGTTTTACGATAACATCTAATACTTTTTTAATAACATTCCATTCCATTTCAAAAGAACCTATAAACAATAAAATTATTAATCCAAAGTTTCCAATAAAGTCAAAAGAATTATCTACAATATTCTTTGGAATGACATTTAGAGCCGACAAAATAAGACCAAATATTAACAATAGAGGAATATCTGGAATTCCTATCTTTTTGGCTATTTTTGCTATTATTGCTCCTCCAGCAAAAAGAATTGATAGATATCCAAGAGATATTGCAATATCCATAATTTCACCATTTAAACGATTTAAATACTATTGAATTTTACATTAACAATAATTTGTAACTAAAATATATATCTTACTATTATAAATAATACATAGCGAATCATTATGGTGATAAATTTGTATAAAGAAGATTACGATGTTATTGTTATTGGTGGAGGTCCAATTGGCTGTATAACAGGAGAAAACATAAAAAACTATAAAGTTCTTATTGTTGAGGAGCATCAAAGTATAGGTGTTCCTTTGCAGTGTGCAGGTTTGATAAGTAAAAGAGGAGTTAGAGAATTGGGAAATCCAAAAGGTTGCGTTAATAAAGTAAGAGGGGCTTATATTTACACAAAAAATAATATGATAAAAATAGGTAATGAAGAAATTAAAGCCTATGTTTTTGAGAGGAAAATTATGGACAAAGATATTGCTATAAGAGCGTCAAAAAAATGTGATTTTTTATTAAAAGCTTATGGTGAGATTGAAAAAAATAAAAATAGTTATTATGTCAAAATAAATCACTTAGGGGAAGATATTATATTGTATCCAAAAGTTATAGTTGGATCTGATGGCTCTAAAAGTATAACAGGAAAAAAGTTAGGATTAGTTAATAATAAAAAAAGGGAGATTTTGTCAAGCTGTCAGTTTGAAATGGTTAATGCTAATTGCGATGATAATTTTGTCTATGTTTTTTTGGATAAAAAGTATTCAAAAAATTTTTTTGCTTGGATAATACCTATGGGAAATGATAGAGTTAGAGTTGGATTAGTAGATAAAGGAAACTGCTACAACAAACTTTTAAAATTTATAAATGAAAATAAATTTGCAAGGGAGATATTGGAGAAAGCAACAATAACTGAATTTTCTACTGGTTCACTGCCAATTGGTTATTTAGATAAAACTGTTAAAGACAATGTTTTATTAGTTGGAGATGCCGCATGCCATGTAAAACCTTTAAGTGGGGGAGGATTATGTTTTGGAGCAATTGGAGGAAAAATTGCTGGAGAAGTAATAACTAAGTATTTAAATGGAGATATAGAGGGGTTAGAACTTTATGACAAACTGTGGAAAGAATGTTTTGGAAAAGAAATAAAAAGGGGATTACTTCTTAGAAATGTTTTTTTAAAGTTAGAAAATGACACATTAGACAAAATTATAGAAAAATTGGCAAAAAGTGATTTAATAGATTACATCAATAATTATGGAGATATGGACATACAAACTCCTTTGATTATGAAAATTTTTAAATCTTTAAGTTTTGATTTAGGGTTTAGAATTTTAAAGGATTTGTTTTAAATAAAAAAATAAAAAATTAAAATAAAACTTAATAAAATGGGAGAACATGGCTGAATATTATTTTGATATAGAGACGTACTCTCCAAATGATAAGCCAAATCCAGAAACAGATAAAATTATAACGATACAGTATCAAAGGATAAATTTAAGATCTGGAAAACCAAAAGGAAAATTGAAAATACTAAAAGAATGGGAATCTTCAGAGAGGGATATTGTTTTTAAATTTTATGAGAAATTTTTTAGTGTAGATAAAAGTATTTGGGACTTTATTTCAGTAGGATTTAATTTAAATTTTGAATGGGAGTTTTTAATGACAAAATTTAATAAATATCTTGGAGTTAAACTTACAAGTAGAGAAATTTACTATAATAGACCATATATTGATCTAAAACCGATTGTTGTTTTATTAAACAATGGAAAATTTAGAGGAGCGAGTTTAAATAGATTTACAAAAAAGAAATACAATGGAGGATTTATAAAGAGGTGGTATGAAAATAAACAATATGATAAAATTGAGGAATACATAAAAAATGAAACTGAAGCATATATAGAATTTTTACAAAAGATTATAAAGAATATTCACAAAATACTGGATTAATCTCTAAAGTTTAAAAACTTTTTTGATAGTTCTATATTATATTTTTAAATTAAAAATTTTTTATTTTTTCTTTTTTAATACTAAGGCACCCGCCACTCTGCGAACCCTCTTTGGGAGCAGGTGGCGAAAAAAGACCCAAAGGCTTCCCAATTACAAAAATAGAAATTGGTGATAGTTGTGGAATTAAATATTGTTCATACAATATGTCCATATTGTGGAATAGGTTGTGGAATTGATTTAATTGTTAAAGATAATAAGGTTGTAGGAACTTATCCATTCAAAAGACATCCTATAAATGAGGGGAAAACCTGCATTAAAGGAAATTACTGCTATGAATTTATACATAGCAAAGATAGATTAAAAAAACCATTAATTAAGAAGAATGGAGAGTTCGTTGAAACTACTTGGAAGGAAGTTTTAGATTTGATTGCAAAAAGGTTAGAGGAATATCCTCCAAATGAGATTGGTTTTATTGCTTCTGCAAGATGTACAAATGAAGACAACTATGTTTTCCAAAAGTTTGCAAGAACTGTTTTAAAAACTAACAATATAGATCACTGTGCAAGGCTTTGACACTCAGCAACTGTTAAAGGTTTGGGGGAAGCCTTTGGGTCTGGTGCCATGACTAATTCAATTGAAGATATTGAAGATGCCAACTGTATATTAATAATTGGTTCTAACACCTTTGAACAGCATCCATTAATTGCAAGAAAAGTTGTTAGAGCAAAAGAAAAAGGAGCTAAGATAATAGTAGTTGATCCAAGAAGAACGATAACTGCAAAAAATGCTGATCTACATCTCCAAATATTTCCAGGGACTAATGTAGCACTTATAAATGCCTTAATGAACGTTATAATTAAAGAGGGGTTAATAGATGAGGAATTTATAAAAAATAGAACAAAAGGATTTGAGGATTTAAAAAAGGTTGTAGAAAAATACACCCCAGAGTATGTTTCAAAAATATGTAATATTTCTCCTGAATTAATTATAAAAGCAGGGAAGACGTATGGAAGTGCTGAGAGATCTTCAATACTTTACTGTATGGGCGTTACACAATTTACACATGGTGTTGATGCTGTTAAAGCATTATGCAATTTAGCAATGATAACTGGAAATATAGGAAAGAGAGGAACAGGAGTTAATCCATTAAGAGGGCAAAACAATGTTCAAGGAGCTTGTGATTTAGGAGCTTTACCAGATGTATTTCCAGGTTATCAAAAAGTAAATATTGCTTATAAAAAATTTGAAGATCTGTGGGGAGTTGAGTTAAATAATGAAATTGGTTTAACCCTAACAGAAATGATTGAAAAATCTGGAAAAGAAATAAACTGTCTTTATATAATGGGAGAAAATCCTATGGTCTCTGACCCAGATATAAATCATGTAGAAAAAGCATTAAAATCTCTTGATTTCTTAATAGTTCAGGATATATTCTTAACTGAAACTGCTCAATTTGCTGATGTAGTTCTTCCAGCGGCATGCTGGGCGGAGAAAGATGGGACATTCACAAATACAGAGAGAAGAGTCCAAAAAATTAATAAGGCTGTAAATCCACCAGGATATGCTTTGGAGGATTGGATAATAATCAAAAAACTTGCTGAAAAAATGGGATATAAAGAGTTGTTTAATTACAATTCTCCAAGAGATGTATTTGAGGAGATTAGAAAAGTAACTCCACAATATGCAGGAATCACTTATGAGAGATTGGGAGTTGATGGAATACAGTGGCCATGTCCAGATGAGAATCATAAAGGAACTCCTATCATATATACTGAAAAATTCTTAACTCCAGATAGTTTAGGAAATATATTTCCAGTTGAATACAAAGAACCAGATGAGTTACCAGATAAAGAATATCCATTTATTTTAACGACTGGAAGAATAATATTCCATTTTCATACAGGAACAATGACAAGAAGATGTAAGCATATAACAAATGAGATAAATGAAGGATTTGTAGAAATAAATTTAGAAGATGCTAAAAAATTAGGCATTAAAAATAATGATTTAGTTAAGGTGTCATCAAGAAGAGGAGAAATTATAGTAAAGGCAAGAATAACTGAGGATATTAAAAAAGGAGTCGTATTTATGCCATTCCATTTTGCAGAAACTCCTGTAAATAAATTAACTAATCCAGATCTTGATCCAAACTGTAAAATTCCAGAACTTAAAGTATGCGCTGTAAAAATTGAGAAAATTTAAAAATAAAAAGAATTTATTTATATTTTAGACTTCTTTATAATTTATTCTTTATTCATTTTTAATTTTTCTTTTTATTTTAAATAATTTTTACCAGATTAATAAACTTTGATATTCTTTAAAAATTCTTTTTTCTGTTAAACCAAAAAAATTAAAAATTGATAATCAATATAATATTTATTAGTAAAATAAAATTAGTATTTTAGAGTGATAAATATGGAAATTTTACTACCAGAAATTGAAATGATAAAGTTAGAAGATGTTTTATTAAAAAGAAGGTCTATTAGAGAATACAGTTCTACTCCATTAACTTTAAAGGAACTATCTCATTTATTATTTGCAGCGTATGGAATAACTGATAGTAGAGGATTTAAGACAGTTCCTTCTGCTGGAGCTACATATCCCTTAGAAATTTATGTAAATGCTAAAGATGTATTAGGGCTTGAAGAGGGAGTTTATAAGTACATCCCAGAGAAACATTCAATAATTAGAATTTTGGATGATGAAGTTGGATATAAATTAGCATTAGCATCATTAAAACAGATGTTTATTGCCGTAGCTCCAATTGTTATAATAATAGCCGCAGATTTTGAAAGAACTACAAGAGTTTATGGAGATAGAGGATTTAGATATGTTCATATGGAAGTAGGGCATGTAGCTCAGAATATTTATTTAATGGCTACATCATTAGGTTTAGGAACAGTGTCAGTAGGAGCATTTTATGACAATGAAATAAAAAATATATTGGGCATTGATGAATATCCATTATTACTAATGCCCGTAGGGGTTCCACTTTCAGAGAAATAAAATTTTTATTTAAATGGTGAAAGTATGATAGACACTCACATTCATTCAGATACAAGAGGATTGGAAGATTTAGAGTTAATGGCTATATGCTTAGATGCTGTTATAACATTGGCACATGACCCATTTGAAATGAAAAATGTTAAAGTTTGGGAAGCACATGTTGAAAAACTCTTAATCAATGAGTTAGAGAGAGCTAAAAAGGTAGGATTAAATCTATTTATTTGTGTTGGAGTTCATCCAAGAGCTATTCCCCCAGAGATTGATGAAGCTTTGAATAAAATAAAAAATGAATATGTAAAATATGATAAAGTTGTAGGAATTGGAGAAATTGGTTTAGAAAAAAATACTAAAGAGGAGAAAGAAGTTTTTATAAAACAGTTAAAATTGGCAGAAGAATTAAATATGCCAGTAGTTGTTCATACTCCAAGAAGAAATAAAGAGGAAATAACTAAAATAATACTGGAGGAAATAGATACTCTAAATCTAAAAAATAAAAATATAGTTATAGAACATTGCAATAAAGAAACAACAAAATGGGTTTTAGACAATGATTATTATGTAGGATTAACCATACAACCAGGAAAATTAACTCCATTAGAAACTGTTGAAATAGTTAAAGAAAATAAAGATTTTGCTGATAAGATTTTATTAAATAGTGATTGCTCTTCAAATGCATCAGATGTTTTAGCAGTTCCAAGAACTGTTTTAAAGATGAAGATTAACAATATTAAGAAAGATATCATTAATAAAGTATCCCATAATAATGCTGTAAAAATTTTTAATAAAAAAGATATTAAGTGATTTCAATGTTATTAAATAAAAGTAAAATAGAAGTTATTGAACAATTCATTTATATTTTAGAAATTTTAGATATGTATGCAAAAGAAGGGAGTGACGAAAAAGCAATTATAAGATTAATGTTAGATTATCTTGAAAAGGGACATGTTTTAGATGAAGATATTATTCCAATAGCAAATAAAATTTTAGAAATAGCTAAAAAGGTTGGAAGTTATGATTTAAAAAGAGAGATTAATTTATGGTTGTTTGGTGAAGAGAAAAAACTAACAAAATCACAAAAAAATAAAATAAAAAAACTCATTGAAATTTTGGAGTATTTAAAAAACTACATAGAAAAAAAACCTTACAAATCTTATGAAGATACTCATTTATTAAATTTGATTTATTTAAAAATATTAAGACTCGATGAAAATATAATATCTGACTATAATTCAGAAGTTAGAAGTTTGTTAAATATTGCATTTAGAGCTGGAGATTATGAGTTAAAAAATGAAATAGAACTTTTACTAACTGGAAGAAAAAGAAGGAAATTAACTGAGGAATTTATACAAAAGAGAATAACAATTATTGAAATCTTAGAAAAGGTTAAAGAGTTTATAGAGAAAAAAGAATTTAAATCATCTTTTGATTATGAGGCACTTTTTTTAATAAATCTGAAAATATATAGGATTGAACAAGGAATTTTAAAGAGTTACGATGAAGAGATAGACTCTATTTTAAAAATTGCAAGAAAAGTAGGAAATTATAAGTTAAGGGAAGAAATAATTTTATTAAAAGAGAGTATAAAAAATTAATTTTTATTCTTCTTTTCTTAATTTTTCAGTAATTAGTTCAGCACAGAGTTTTCCAGATAAATACATTCCTCCAAAGATTGGTCCCATTCTATATCCACCATAAGCAGCATTAGCCGCCATTCCACAAACAAATAGATTTGGATAAACTTCTCTTGTATTTCTTAATAAAGCATTTTCTCCCTTTTCAGCCCACATTGATTTTTCTCCAAAAACTTCAGCATTTAATTTGTTCTTTTTAATTAATGTGTTTAAAACAGATGCCTCGTGTCCTGTAGCATCAACAACAACTTTACTCTTTATACATAATGGATCTATGTGGAATCCAGCTTTTTCTATAGCATAAGAATTTATTACAACTCCTGCAACTCCATTTTCTCTTATAATCAAATCTTCAACAACAATGCCAGTTAATATTTTAGCACCAGCATCTATTGCGGAAACTGCCAATTTACCTGGAACTTCTACGGAGTCGGCAACATAGTAATCATCTATCTTTATTAATTTAACTCCAATCTCTCTCAATATTTCATCTGCTGGCTCTTCAACAACAATGTATGGAAAGCCCATTCCTCCTCCCCAGGTTCCTCCGCCAAATGCTAAATGTCTCTCTAAGACAACTACTTTAAACCCTTCCTTAGCCAAGTATCTCGCACAGGTTAAACCACTTGGACCCGCTCCAACTATAACAACATCTACATCTACTATATCCATCCACATGTCAAAACTTGCCTTTAAAATAGCCCTTGTTATTTTAACTTCGTCAGCATTTAACTTTATCTCCTTTAAGTTGTTCATTGAATCACCTTTTTTAATACTTTGGAAATGTAACTATTTATTTTTTCATCTATTTTATCTTTGAGTTCTTCAACCTTTCTAATATTTTCCTTACTTATATTTATTTCTTCCTCTATGTAGGGAGTTTTTTCTAAAACTTTTTCTCCTTTCAGAACTTCAATATCTGTAAAAGTTCCTATTAGCTCTCTACCAGTTGATAAAATCTCTTTTTCTATCCAATGAGCTTTTTTTGTTCCAAATACAGAAAATACTGGAAACTTGGTAATTACATTGGAACCACTTAATATTAACGGACTAATCATTGGAATCTTATCAACCCAAACTCCTGTAATAATTTTAATCTTAGGAAAGTTTAATCTAACATTAGACACCCAATTCATATATTCTATTGTAGTAACTGAGGGTTTATTTTCAAATATCGTCCCTTTTTGAGGATTCAATGAATAGAATGTAATTCTATCTAAGTCCAACTCTTCAATTAGTTCTAATAATTTATCTATATCTTCCTCTTTTTCTCCTAAGCCCAATATTATAGTTATCCCAGTTTTTAACTCTAATTCCTTAGCCTTTAATAAATTGTCTTTAATTTTATCCAATGGTTTTCCTGGACAAATCCAATCTCTATCTTTGCTAACTGTCTCAATAGATCCAACAACTCCTTCAATAACATCTAAATTGATACTGTTTAAATCAACAACACCAACATTTAAATACTGCTTGCATTTTTGAACATATGCCACCATTTCAGCAATGTCATTTATCTCCTTTGGACTATAGCCATAACCACCAGATATAAACTCTAATTTCCATCCAATTCTTTTCATTAAAATAGCCTCTGCTAAAATACTCTCTAATTTTCTTCTGGCTTTTTTTGGGTCTTTTATTTTATCCTTCTGAGTAGACATATAGCAAAATTTGCAGGGATGTTTTAAATCGCAATACCATCCTAAAAAAAGGGCTCTTTCAAATGTAACAGTATTTTCAAAATGTTTAGTAGTTAATTTAAACGCTTTTCTTACATTTTCTAATATTTCATCAATATTCATAAACTTCCCCCAAAAGTTATTATTTATTAAAAACTAAAATAAAAATATTAAAAATAAAAACTAAAACAAATATTTTATTATTTTAATCCTTCTGTTTGCATATTTTCAATGTATTTTTCAATAACTTTTGGAGAAACTCTTGTTTGGATTCCTAATCTCTCTAATATTATGTTGTTTAATATAGCTTTAAGTATCTCCTTACCTTCTTTTGATTCTGTAATTTCATTTAGTTTTCTCGTAGTTGCAGGAGATTTTAATTTTTTCAAAACTTGGGCTATCTCTTCCTCTGTAATTCTCCCTTTTTTCTTTTGAAAGATTTCATCCGCTATTTTATAAAGTTTGTCAATATCAAACGGTAAATATTCAATTATTTTGTTTAAAACAGTTTCATCTATGGATGCCAATAATCTCGCTATTTCAATATTTTCAGTATTTTCATCTATTTTTATTTTTTTTACTACAAACCAATTTTTATGTTTTGCTATAAATTCAATTTTATCCTCCACTTTTTCACCAAATAAAACTTTTAAAATAGAGATAAAATAAAAGCAAAAATTATAAAAAATAAAAAAAGATTTAGGCAGTGACTAATTTCTTTAATATAGGATCAGTAACATCCTCTAGACGAATTTCTTCAATATTTAAAATTTTTATTCTTGACCTTTTAACTTTATATCTTCCACCAAATTCTGAATATAATATTTCTAAGGCATGTTCTGGTTTTAAAGCTTTATATTCTTTCCTAAATATTATAGGCTCTCCTTTTTTTAAAAATATTTTTCCAGATATTCTATATATTTTAACCAAATAACCCACCTCCAAATATTTATTCAACTCTTATTCTTTACAAATATTATAAATGTTTTGTGCTACTCCAATCCATCTTAAATATGAATAGATAGATGCCTTTAATATAGAAATGTCTTCTGCTTCAACATTTATTTTTATAACATTTTTATTTCTATCCATTGTAGCCTTAGATTTTATTTGAGAAGATATATGTTCTAAAAATATAGATTTATAAATAATTTCTGCCTCTTCCTCTGAATCAAACTCTAATATTAACTCAAAATAATTCATAAAAATCCCTAATTGTTAATCATATAAATTATCAAATAATTTAATAGACTTTACTCTAATTAAAGGTCCTATTTTTACTCTATTCTTGTAGAATTGAATATTAAACAAATATTTAGGATCTTTCTCTAACTTTAATGTTATGTTACTGTCTTCATCAATATTTAAGTGTTGAAATAAAAATTCATTATAGATTTCATAATATTTTTTAAAATCTTCATTATTTTGTAATTCCCTACTAACTCTTATTTTTATTCCATCGTTATTGTATATCTTTTCTCCACAAATCTCTCTCTGTAATTTAACAGAAATAAAACTTGATAGTTTTCTATTATTTTCAACATCATAAACTATTAATGTCCCTGGATTCGCTTTAAATTCCCCAATTAACAAAATATGTTTATCTATTTCAAATAACTCCTTCAATGAAAGTTTCCCTCTCTGAACATAGGGTAGATTTAAAGTTCTTTCTAAATCCCTAACAAAACTTCTTGTTCTTTGAGAGGGCTTTCTTGAAGTTGTAATTATCATTTTACCTCGCCTTTACATGTTTAACGACTTTTGGTCTAAGTTTAACTAATATTTTATAACTACAATATGGACATCTTGCTCTGTTACCTAACTCTTCGAATTTTATAATTTTTTTACAGTTTAAACATTTATACTCTACCATATGCATCCCAGAAAATTATTTGTAAAATTTAAAATATTTTAGAGAATATTTTAAGATTATATTATTCCTCTTTTCTATCAACAATTCTTCTTATAGCCTTCATAACTGCCTTACCTGCTCCTGTCTCTGGAGTATAGGCCCCCCCAGCTATTTTAGCCCCACACTTTTCACAAACCCATATTGATGTTGAGGCTCTCTTTAATTTTGGGAATCCACAAATTGGGCACTTATATTTCTTTTTTGCTTTAACTTCTACATCTCTAACTCTTACCCTTATCTTTAAACCATATCTTGGTCCAAATCTTCCTGCGGGTCCTACCTTCTTAGTGTGACTAAACATATTTTTTCACCTCTCTTATTATTCGCTGTATTTTTTAACTACTTTTGTTTGAACATTTCCTTTGGTTATTTTGTTTAGTTTAGCGTAAAACTCTGCCTCAATACCACTTGGTATTTCAATCAATACAATTAAAGAACCATCAGATAGCCATTCCTCCTGCTTAACAGATCCAAATTGATATAAAAAATTGTATGCCTTAGAAGCATATTCAGGAGATATTTTAACAGCAATATCTCTTTTTTCAAACCTAATTGGCAAAAGTTTTTTAAGTTTTTTAACAATTTCAGGAACTTGCTCTTCAGCACTTTTGTAAATATCAATATTAATTCTTAACTCCTCCAATGCCTTCTCAATTCTATGTGGAGGATGAGGAGTATCAGTTTGAGGATTAATAGTGTTTCTACTAATTATATTAATAATTTGCCTTTTTTTCTGTTCTCTAAGTTCTTCTCTTTGTTTAGCAGTTAATTGAACATTACCTTTTAATATAATTTTCTTTGCAATTTCTTTAACATCAGTAGTTCCAAAGACTTTTGATAAAAGTTCTTCAGGAGCCTTTTCTCCTTTATTTGCATCTTTAAATATAACATCTATGGCTAAAAGTTCATCCATATCAACATTTTGACCTTCTTTAAGTTTAGCGGCTAAGTAGGGATCTACTAAAATTTCGAATTTTTCACCGTGTGAGGTATATCTTGCAATAACTGCCTTTTCTAAGGACACCATAATATCCCTCTTAGCATTATATAAATGTTTCGGATTATCAATTTGAGATTGTCAAGATAAGGATAAGAGGTAGTTATAAATAGATGCGAAAGAATTAAGCCAGGAGATAATGGTAATTAATGGAATAGTTTCTAAAATAAAAGAGTTTAAAATATACACCTAACTTATTCTTTGTTTTTTTCTTTCTCTTCTTTACTTAGTTTTTCTTTAACATTTTCAATAATATTTTTTATTTTTTTAGTAGGTACTTTTTTAAATTGAGCATCTTTAATAGATATTATACATACATCTACATTTTCTGGTTTTATATCTTCGTTAGCTTTTGCTAAAGCAGTAATAGCTAAATTTAAAGATTCATCTAAAGTTAAGTCTTCTTTATATTCTTTTTCTAAGAACTCCATAACAACTGGTCTTCCACTACCGATTGCTGTTGCCTTATACTCAATTAAAGCTCCACTTGGGTCTGTTTCAAATAGTCTTGCTTCATCTTTATCAATTCCAGCGAGTAATAATGAAACTCCGAATGGTCTAACTCCACCATGCTGAGTGTATGCCTGTTTAATGTCGCAAATTTTCTTTGCTAATAATTCAATTGGAATTTCTTCACCATAAGTTAACCTATAAATTTGTGCCTCTAATCTTGCTCTGTCTATTAAAACTCTCGCATCAGCGACTAACCCTGATGTAGCTGCAGCAACATGATCATCAATTTGGAATATTTTCTCTATTGATCTAATTTTTACGAGTCTGCTTGTTATTCTTCTATCTACTGCTAACACTACCCCCTCTTTGCAAGTTATTCCTATCGCTGTAGTACCTCTCCTTACAGCCTCTCTGGCATATTCTACTTGATATAATCTTCCTTCTGGACTAAATACTGTAATTGCTCTATCATAAGCACTGGGTGGAACCATTTGCATAATTTTCCCTCCGAAATATAATGATTAAATTCAGATAATAAATTTAAACTTTATATATTTATAATAGTTTTTATTTTTTATTCTTTCTATTGTTCATTATTTGTATGTTGTGTTTGCAAACTATGATTGTGTATGATAGTGTCATAACCGTAAATTATATATATGAGAAGTTAAGACAAATAATAAATGTAAATAGTGAAGGTGATAATCAATGAAGAAGGTAAATATATCAGATGAAGCTAAACAGTTTATCCTACATAAATTAAAAAAAGTAAATAAGGATACTATAATTATACACTTTGATGGTTTTGGGTGAGGAGGACCTAAATTTGGGATATCCATTGGACAACCAAACGAAAAAGATAAATTAATTTATGATAATGAATTTAAAATCTATATAGACCCTATCGCTGACCAATGGTTAGATGAAGTTACTCTTACTTTAAGAAGATCAATATTTGGAAAGTATATTAAAATAAAAGGTAGCGGAGAGTACTAACTGGGAACCCTTTATGGGACCAGTTAGCAATGATTATTTTATTATTCTAACATCTCCAATACATCCTCCTTCATTTTCATTAAATACAAATACTGGGTTTAAATCTAACTCTTTAATCTCCTTATGTATATCCATAAATACTCCAATCTTTATTAAAGTGTCTATAATGAAGTTAATATCTTTTTTAGCTCTACCTCTAACCCCCTCTAAAACTTTGTATGATTTTAATTCTTTTAACATTTGTATAGCAAAATCTCTCGTTATTGGTGAAATTCCAAAACTAACATCCTTTAAAACTTCAACAAAAACCCCACCTAATCCTACCATAATTACTGAACCAAATATATCATCTCTTTTTCCTCCTACAATAATCTCTATTTTCTCTCTATCTATAAACTCCTCAACTAAAACTCCTTCTATAATTAAATTATCAATATTGTTCTTTTTAGCATACTCTTTGGCATTGTTTATTAATTTTTTAAAGGCTTCTTTTGGATTGTCTGGATTTATTATTACTCCCCCTGCTTCTGTTTTATGCAATATTTGAGGAGAGACAATTTTCATCACACATTTTCCTAATTTTTTGCAATACTCTAATGCTTCATCTTCATTTTTAGCTAAGTATCCCTTAGGAACTGGAAAACCATAAATGGATAGCAATTTTTTTGCATTATATTCATTTGGATTTTGTAATAGTTGATTAATAATTTCTTTATTATTTTCAGTTATCTTTAAAAATTCTTCTTTAACTTTTTCTACATATTCGTCATAATCTTCTTTAACTTTTATTAAACTGTATTTGTATAATTTATAGAGGGCTTTAACACCATTTTCTGGAGTTATGTATGCTGGAATTCCATTCTTCCTTAAATAACTTTTAGCCCCTTTAACTGAAACTCCTCCTACAAATGAGGTAATCAATGGCTTATTTTTTAAAGATCTGTGAGTATTTCTAACTTCTACTATTGATTTAGCAACTTCTAATGGCTTAGTCATTTCCTGTGGAGTTAAAATAACTAAAAGTCCTTTAATATTTTTATCTTCAGATAGAACTTCTATAACTTTTTTGTATCTTTCTGGTGTAGCATCTCCAATTATATCTAATGGGTTTGATATATTGGCAGAAGGTGGGAGAATATCTTTAAGTTTATCTACTGTTGTATCTTCAAAATTTGGCAATTTCATATTATAATCAACACAACTATCTGCCGCTAAGACACCAAAGCCCCCAGCGTTTGTTATTATTCCAATATCGTTAGAATCTATAACTGGCTGAGTTGAGAATAAATGAATTAGATCAACTAACTCCTCAAATGTATATGCTCTAATAATTCCTGCCTCTTTGAAAGCACTTTCATAAATAACATCCTCTCCAGCCAAAGAGCCTGTATGTGATTTTGCCGCCTTTTTACCCATTTCAGTCCTTCCAGATTTTAGAGCAATTATAGGTTTCTTTTTAGACAATTCTTTAGCAACCTTTAAAAATCTTTTATCTTTTAGTCCCTCTATATATAGAACAACTAATTTTGTGTCCTCATCGTCTTTAAAATATTCCAATAAATCACTTTCTTGAATATCTACTTTGTTTCCAATGCTAACAACCTTAGAAAATCCTATATTTAACAATGGAGCAATGTCTAATATGGCATTTAAAACAGCCCCACTTTGGGAAATTATTGATATATGTCCTTTTGGAGGAAATATCTTTGCAAATGTAGCATTAAGGTTTATTTGAGTGTTCATTATACCCAAACAATTAGGACCTATAACTCTTATATTATATCTTTTTGCAATTTCTTTAATTTTTTCTTCTAATTCATAATTTCCCACTTCTGAAAAGCCAGCAGTAATTATTACAGCCCCTTTAACCCCTTTTTTTCCACATTCCTCTAATACTTTAGGAACTACGATATTTGGAACTACTATAACTGCTAAATCTATCTCATCATCAATGTTTAAAACTGACTTGTAGCATTTCATTCCAAAGATCTCATCATACTTTGGATTTACTGGATAAACTTTCCCATTAAAATTTTTTAAGTTTTTCATTATTGCATAACCAACTTTTCCTTCAATTTTTGAAGCTCCAATGACAGCAACTGAGTTAGGATAAAAAATGTATTTTAAACTCATACATTATCCCCCACAGAACTTGGTAAAATTTTTATACTATTTTCACTTTATTTTTTCTTATCCTACATTTATATTGGTTATAGTATATAAAATTAAATTTATTTAAAGATTTAAAATAAAAAATTTAAAATACAAAACACGAGAATTTTAGGGGGTGGTTTCATTGAGATTAAAGGCAATAAAAATAACAAACAGATATGGAACATTCTTCATGTGTCCAAGATGTGGAAAATTGTTTAAATACTCTAAGGATTATACTAAGCATGTTAATAAGGCTCATGGACATTTATTTAAAAAAAATAAGGAAGAATAAATAAAATTTTATTCTTTATACACAAGGTTTCCTTTTTCATCTTCAACTATTTTTGGATGCAATTTTAAAAAAGATTTTATTGCTGGAGATATATTCCATTCTATGCCATAAATAAGTTTGTCCCAATTTTCAATAAATCTTTTTTTACCTAAAACCTCATCCAATTTTCCACTCAATTTTTTAATAACTATTTTGTCCTTACTAAAACTTTTTATTTTATAAATTCCTCTTTTAGTTTTTGAATAGAATATTTTATCTTCATCATAATAACTTTTTGCTATTTCTAACAACTCTCTCCAAACCTTTTTAGATCTCAAAATATCACCAATTGATTTTATTATTAATTCTCTATTTAATAATTTGGTGATTATTATGTATATCTTAATAATAAAAAAAAGAAAAGAAGAAAGTAAGAAAAATTTAAAAGAAAAATTAAAAAAATACAGAAAAAAATTAAGAGATAGTAGAATTAAAGAAAAACTAAAAGAGATGCCTTTAAATATGAATAAATATTTGTCTAACTTATACACTGGTGGAGAAATTAAAAAGTATCCAGAAGATTTTATTGTTGAGGAAATAACTCCCGAAGGAATTATTTTAGAGGTTAGTAAATGTATAAAATTTAAAGATGAGGAAAATTGGAAAGGGAATTACATACATTTTACATTAGAAAAAAGAAACTGGACTACTTTGGATGCGATTAGAGAAATAGCTAATAGAGTTGGAAAGCAAAGAAAACATTTTGGATTTGCTGGAAATAAAGATAAGTATGCCATAACTACTCAAAGAGTAGGTTGTTTTAATGTAAAGTTGGAAGATTTAATGAAAGTTAAAATTAAGGGCATTGTGTTAAGAGATTTCCAAAAGACAAATAAAAAAATAAGATTAGGGGATTTGTGGGGAAATAGATTTACTATAAGAGTTAGAAATCCAGAGATTATAGGAGAAGAGTTAGAGAAAACTTTAAATGAGTTGTGTAAATTAAAATACTTTCTAAATTACTATGGAATTCAGAGATTTGGAACTACAAGACCTATAACTCACATAGTTGGAAAATTTATAATAGAAAGAGATTGGGAATCTGCTTTCCATTTATATTGTGGGAGTCCATTACCTTATGATGATGAGAAATCAAAATTAGCGAGGGAATTAGTAGATGAAGAAAACTTTAAAGAGGCATATAAAAAATTTCCAAGATGCTTCTTTTACGAGAGGAGAATGATTAAAGCATATATGGAAACTAAAAATTATAAAAAGGCATTTCTATATTTGCCTCCATATTTAAGGTGTATGTTTATAAACGCTTATCAATCCTATCTTTTTAATGAAATAATAAATAAAAGATATGAATATGGTTTTGAACCATTGGAAGGGGATATATTAATTGACAATATTCCAACTGGGGCGTTATTTGGATATAAAACAAAATTTGCCTCAGGAATACAAGGAGAGATTGAAAGAGAAATTTATGAAAGAGAATATTTAAAACCAGAAGACTTTAAAATTGAAGATTTTGGCTCGTTTATAGGCGATAGAAGAAAACTTGTAGAAAAGATATACAATATGAAATATTGGATAGAGGATGATAGTTATATTTTACAGTTCTGTTTAAAAAAAGGCTCTTATGCCACATCTATTTTAAGAGAGTTTATAGAGAAAAAGATTAAATAAAAAATTTACTTTTTGATTTTTAAGAAATCTCCCAATGTGAAGCCTTCTTCATCTCCACTACCATAGTATGTTCCAACATCTGATACATTTTCAGTTAAGGTTATTTTTAATTCTTTTTCTAATATTTTAATTTCTTTTTCATTTGGCTCCAATTCATATCTTTCAAATTTGTGTAAAGTTGATGCTTTCATTTTAAGTTTTTTTGCAAGTTCTTCAACACTCAATCCCAATTTTTCCCTTGCTCTTCTTATAACATCCCCATAATCTTCTCTTAACATTGGCAAACTGTCTAATAAATCTCTCGTTCTTCTCTTTTTAACTACATTTTTAGAGTATGATGTTGTTGTAAATGATGTAACTGTTGAAGGTTTTTTACCAATTCTTGAATATGTTTTTGGACTCTTTCCAAATTTTGCACAATCCCTACAAACTTGCATTTCAGTTCCTTCAATTCTTACAGTATATAGTTTATCAACGAGTTTTCCGCACAACTCACACATTTTCATAATACTATCCCTCAAAAGTTTAATAACATTTATATACTAAGTCATCGAATATTTTTATTAACTATTTTTAATTTTAGGCTATATATTAATTGTGGTGAAATTATGGAAAGGGAAAAGTTAATAAAGAAACTTCTTCATACTATGCATCACACAGAGGAACATTTTGAATCAATTATTAACCAATTAAAAGAACTTGGCTTAGATACTGAGGAATATGATGATTTATATAAAAAATTAAAAGAAATAAATGAAAAGATTAAAAAAGAACTTAATGTTGAGTAACTAAAAATTATTTACTATTTTATTTCCCATTATCTTCGCTCTTTTTATTATTTTTATTGTTAGAGTATCTTTCAATTGACATTCCTATTATTAAGCATTCTCTTGCCTCTTCATATCTTCCTAAAATTCTTAATGCTAATGCTTTGTTATAATATGCATCTCTATAAAATGGATTTAATTCTATTGCTTTATTAAAATATTCTAATGCCTTTTTTACATCTCCTTTATTTCCAACTTCAATGCCTTTTTTATAATAATAAATTGCCTCTTCATTATTATCTTTGTTATTATCCATATATTAGCACCAAAATTAAAATTTATAAAATATTTACTGATTAGATTTTTCAATAAACTTCTCGTGTAATTTTCTAACACAATTTATCAAATCCTTTTCATCAATAACAAATGAGATATTTACCTCAGAGGAACCTTGGGCTATCATTTTTATATTTGCACCACTCTCAGAAACTGCTGTAAATATCTTTCCTGCTATGCCCTTAGCTCCTTTCATTCCTGCCCCCACTACTGAAACTACACAAACATCTTTATCTACCATAACATCTCTAATTACATTGTTGTTTAAAAAACTCTTCTTTCCAAAGTCGCCAAATTCTTCTTTTAATGCTTTTAATGCTCTATCAACATCTTCCTCACTGATTACAATTGATATATTTGTTTCAGAGGACCCTTGACTTATTAGGATGACATTGACATTATACTTTCCTAATGCTTTAAAGATTCTTGCTGATGTACCACTAACTCCAACCATCCCTGCCCCAAATATGTTTATAAGAGCCACATTTTTTATTGTAGTTATCGCTTTAACGATGTTGTCGCTCATCTCTATATCATTAGTTATTAGAGTTCCTTCATTTTCAGGTTCAAATGTATTTTTTACTAATATAGGAATGCCCTTTTCCATTGCTGGTTCAATAGTTCTTGGATGTAATACCTTTGCTCCAAAGTATGCTAATTCCATCGCTTCAATGTAACTAAGTTTTGGAATTCTTTTTGCAGTAGGAACTAATTTTGGATCTGTTGTATAAACCCCACTAACATCTGTCCATATTTCTATAATGTCAGCATCTAATCCATAGCCAATTAGAGCGGCTGAATAGTCACTTCCTCCCCTACCTAAGGTTGTTATATTTCCTTCCTCAGTAACTCCAATAAATCCTGTAACTACTGGAATGATACCCTCTTTTAATAAAGGAGTGAGATATTCTTTAACTTTGAGTTTTTTAACTCTTGCATTTCCAAAATTATCATCTGTTATAATTCCTGCCTCTCCACCCTCTAAGGCGATAGATTTTTCTCCTAAATCTCTAATTGCTCCACATAATATTGGAGATGACAATCTTTCTCCAAATGATAAAATGTAATCTCTTGATTTTGGAATTAATTCTCCTAAGTATGCTACTCCTATTAAAACCTTTTCTAATTCATCTATTCTACTATCAATTATTTTTTTTACATCTTTTTTAATTTTTTTAGACTTTATAGATTCTTCAATTGCTTTGTAATGTTTCTCTTTTATGAAGTTTATAAAATCACTTATTTTATTGATATCTCTAATATTTAATGCTTGTTGAGAAATCTCAATTAATGCATTTGTAACCTCACTCATTGCAGACACAACTACTACAACATCTTTATCTGTCTTTTTTCTATTAACCACTATATTCGCTACATGCCTGATTCTTTCTCCAGAACCTACTGATGTACCTCCAAACTTCATTACAGTTACCATAATTACACCAAAAAATCTTTTAGATTTTAAAATAAAAATTATACTTAATTTTTAAAAGTTTTATTCATAATAATCACACAAAAATTTTAATACATATATTTAAAACTTTTCTTTAAATTATTAAAAAGAATTTAAATATAGAAAAATTTTCATATTTCTTAATATTATTTTTTGCAAATTTTTATAATAATGCATAATACTTACTCTTAGGATTTGTTAATATTTTATAATAAAAATTTTAAATTTCTTATTATAGACTATTACGATTTTAGAATTTATCATATTACTATAATATTTTTTTGATATTTTTATGATTTTATAATATTCAGATCAAGATTTTCTCGAGGGTCAGTATTACTTTTAAAAAGTATGTGAATATAGAAATTTATGAGTTTAGTATGTAATAAAGGATTTTCTGCCCTTTTTTAAGCCCATAAGATTTACAATTATATCAAAGAATTTAAGTTTATGATATATATTTGTAATATATTTTTTGTAGATTTTTATATTTTTATAATATTTACACTCGGGACTTGATAATATTAAATCGTAAAAAAATTTTGTTTTTTATTATGGTAATATTATAATTTTGAAATTTTTCATATTATTATAATATTTTTTCGATATTTTTCTTATTTTGTAATATTCAGATCGAAATTTTCCCGAGGTTCGTTATTACTCTCAAAAAGAATATAAATATAAAAATGTATGAGTTTAATAGGAAATAAAGGATTTTCTGTCCTTCTTTTATGCTTAAAGGATTATAATTATATCTAAAAATTCAAATTTATAATATCTATTTTTAATATAATTTTTATAAATTTTCATATAGATATATTATTTACT
>NZ_JACCLX010000005.1 GCF_024490875.1 Methanocaldococcus sp. | reverse complement strand
GTGTAGAAAGCTTCTTCTCCCTCCTTAAACGAAAAACTAAGTCCTTCTATAATAGATTCCCTAATAATTTCAAATTTATTACCATTATCTCCTGGCTTAATTCTTTCGCCTCCATCTATAACTACCTCTTATCCTTATCTTGACAATCTCTCTATAGCTTTTAAAACTTCCAAACCAAACAATCTTGCATAATCTGGAGATTTCGCAGTTATTACATTTCCATCAACAACAACTCCTTTATCTTCATAAATAGCCCCATATTTTTTTAACTCCTCTATAGCCTCTGGTGCAGGAAATACAGTTGCTTTTTTACCTTTTAAAACTCCTGCTCTTGCTAAAACAACTGGAGATAAACATATTGCTGCAACTACCTTACCTTTATCATAGAATTCTTTAACTAATTCTATTAACTTTGTATTGTTCCATAAATATTCTTTTGAACCTATTCCTCCTACTATAACTATTGCATCGTAATCATCTATATTATTTATATCATATATAGTCTTATTAACATATACTTTACTACCTAACATTCCAACACATTCTCCTTTTTTAGTAGAAACTACATCAACCTTTAAACCATTAGATTCAAATACAGCCATTGGCTCAAAAAGTTCTTCATCCCTAAAATCTTTTGGAGCGATAACCATTAAAACCTTTCCATTGATAGTTTTATTTTCCATATAGTTCCCCTCCTCTTTATTAATGCACATTGAAAACATCACAGTAAATATTATGGTAGTTATTAATACAATACTTTTTCTCATACTATCACACTTTTTATTTATACTATTAATTACATATCTATATTATGTTAGATAATTGTAAGGTTATTTAAATGGGATTGTTATGAAAGTAGCAGTAGTTTTTGATAGTGCTGGAACTCTTGTAAAAATTATGAGAGTTATTAAAGATGTGAAAAAAAATAAATTTATATGTAATGTTCAAACAGTTGATATTGTAGATGAAAAAAAAGGTAGAGCATTGGTTATAATTAAAGAGGATCCATTAAAAGTAGTAGATAACAGAGATCCAGAAATGTTAATCTCTGATTTATTGAAAGAGGTTGATATTGGAATATCCTATTGTAATCCTCCAATAAATAAAGAAGGAATTTACAAAGATAGAAAAACCAAAGTTAAAGATTTGCAGGAACCATTGAACATTTTAAAAAAATATGATATAGAGACAGGATACGGTAGTGCTCTAATAATTGATACATATCTTGGAGAGGTTGAATATACAATAGCAACTGCTGGATGTTTGTTTAAGGAAGTTAAAGATACAATTAAAAAATTAAAAGAAATGGGTATTAAAGTATATATTGCCTCAGGAGATAGAAAAGGTTTTTTAAAAAAATTGGCTGAAATTATTAATCTTGACGAAAAATACATTATGGCAGAGGCTCATCAGAAACAAAAAAGAGATTTAATAGTAAATTTAAAAAAAGAAGGTTACTTTACAATAATGGTTGGAGATGGGGCTAATGATGTTCCAGCGATGATTGAGAGTGATTTAGCTGTGGTAACCTTACAAAATGGAAATGTGTCAAAAAAAGCTCTCGAAGTAGCAGATATAAAAATTTATAATATAAGTGAAATCGTAGATGTTTGTAAAAAGGTAATAAATGGAGAAATTCAGGGTAGGAGAAGATGATCATAAATATAGAGGGGATTAAAATAAAATTACATCCAGAAGTTTATGAACCATCTGAAGATTCTATATTATTATTAAAAAATCTTGTAGATGTTAAAAATAAAGAAGTTTTAGAGATTGGAGTAGGCACTGGATTGATATCTATAGCCTGTGCAAAAAGAGGGGCTAAAAAGGTTGTTGTTGGCGTTGATATAAATCCTTACGCCATAGAAATAGCGAAAGAAAATGCTAAACTAAATAATGTTGATATTATAGTTTTTAAAAGTGATTTGTTTGAAAATGTCAAAGGAAAGTTTGATGTAATACTTTTTAATCCTCCATATTTACCAACATCCGAAGATGATAAGATAGACAGTTATTTAAATTATGCATTTGATGGAGGAAAAAGTGGAAGAGAAATTTTAGATAGATTTATTGATGAATTGCCAAACTACATAAAGAAAAATGGAGTTGTTCAAATACTTCAAAGTTCATTAACTGGTGAAAAAGAAACAGTTGATAAATTAAAATCTCTTGGTTTTTATGTTAAAAAAGTAGATACTTTAAAAGTACCTTTTGAGGAACTTATGGTTATAAATGGAATTTATAAAGGTTAATTTTTAATTTAAAAGATCTTTACATATATTTACTATTGTATCTTTACTTAAATCATCTATTTTGTAATATTTAAAGCCAAATCTATCTGCAAGTTCTTTACCAATACCAATTTTTATAAATGACTGTGGTTCAGTATCAATTAATACAACATTAATTCCTCTTTCAGCAATTTTTTCACAAGCATCAAAAACTTCTTTGATGTAATCTTTACTTATAGCAACATTTGGCTTAAAGTCACTTATTACTATCATAATTGGAATAATATTTGGATTTTTTCTTAATTCTTTATCAAAAACTTCATAGCTCTTAACAAATGCATCAGCTAATGGGGTTTTTCCACCAGTAGGGAGATCCTTTAATAGTTTCTCTCCAAGTTCCACAGAAGACGTAAATGGTAAAATTAACTCAGCTTTATCCTTTCTAAATGCAATCATTCCTATTTTATTTCTCTTTTGATAGGCATCTAAGAGTAAAGAAACTATAGCCCCTTTTGCCGCCTCCATTCTTCTCATTGCTCCCATAGAACCACTGGCATCAACAACAAATAATATATATGATGAAATCTTTTTCTCTCTAACTTTTTCCATTAAATCCTCTTTCTCTAAATATATAGCCAATTTTTTCTTAGATTTTTCTCTTCTCTCTTTCTGTTTTATAGATGCCTTCCTAAATGTAGCATCAAATGCAATATCTGTAACTTTTCCTTTTGGATATTTAAATTTAATATATCTTCCTCTCTTACTGTAACTTTTTATATGTCTTCCAGAGCCATATCTGTAAATGTTATCTCTAACTTTAAATTTTATTATATTTGGATTAATTTTAGTGTTGTAATCTATGTTAAAAGTTTCTTCAAATTCTCCATTATCATTATCATTGTTATTTTCATTATTTTTATTGCTATTATTTGAATCTTCAAAATCTTCTATATCATCATTTACATCATGTTTTTTTTTAAGTCATCTTCATTATTTTTTTCATTATTTTTATTTTCATTATTATTTAGTTGCTCTTTAAATTCGTTAATCATCTGTTCTAATTTTTCTTTATTTAATTGTGGTGGCTCAAATGGTTTTCTTCTCATTCTATGTGGCAATGCTAACTCCATTGCCTCCTTAACATCATCTAAATTAACTTTTGTCCTACCATTGTATGCCGCTATTGCCTTAGCAGTTCTAACTACTGTAATATCAGCCCTGTTAGTTTGAATCCCCAACTCAATACAAACCTTAGATATAAATTCCAAAAGTTCATCACTAATTTCAACATCCTTTAAAATCTCTCTGGCTTTGATTATTCTTTCCCTAAGTTTTCTTTGCTCTTCTTCAAATTTTTTATAAAACTCTTCAGGATTGTTATTAAATTCTTCCACTCTCTTTATAACCTCTACCCTATCTTTAACATTGTTTAATCCTTCAACATCAACCATTAGTCCAAATCTATCTAATATTTGCGGCCTTAACTCACCCTCTTCGGGATTCATAGTTCCAACGAGTATAAACCTCGAAGGATGTTTTATTTTAACTCCTTCTCTTTCAATTATGTTCCAACCCATTGCCGCCGCGTCTAATAAAACATCTATTATATGATCATCGAGTAAATTAACCTCATCAATATATAGAATATTTCTATTTGCCTCTGCTAAAATTCCTGGCTCTAATGCTTTAATACCTTCTTTTATTGCCTTTTCAATATCAAGAGTTCCAATAACTCTATCTTCTGTTGCTCCTATCGGAAGATTTACAACTTTCATTTTCTTTTTTATTATTTTTAATTCTCCTTTTTTCTTCTTTTCTTTACAAATGTCACATAGTTCTCCATTAGGATCACAGTTAAAGGGACAACCTTCAACAACTTCAATCTCTGGAAGTAAATCAGCCAATGCTCTAACAGCAGTTGATTTTGCAGTTCCTTTTTCTCCTCTAATTAATACTCCACCAATTTTTGGATTTATTGCATTCAAAATTAAAGCTTTTTTCATCTTTTCCTGTCCTACAATTGCTGTAAATGGATAAATGTATTCCATAATTATCACACTTTTTAACACTATTTTAAAATTTTGTAGTATGTAATAATAAATGACTATAAAATTATATAAATATTTCTAATACTTAAAACGAGACTGTCAAGATAAGAAAGATTTAAAAATATGGAAGTAAAAAATAGGGGATATGAAGCTGACGATAGAAGTATTAAAGGAACGAATGGCGGAACTTTTTAAGAGAGATAGGAAATCGGTGGAGATTAAAATTTTATCTGGGATT
>NZ_JACCLX010000004.1 GCF_024490875.1 Methanocaldococcus sp. | reverse complement strand
GGCGGTCATAGCGGGGGGGATACACCCGAACCCATACCGAACTCGGAAGTTAAGCCCCCCAGCGATGCCCCGAGTACTGCCATCTGGCGGGAAAGGGGCGACGCTGCCGGCCTCCCATTATTTATTATACTACCTTTTATTGATTAATTTGAATATATACCAAATAGGCTGGTAAGGGGGCTGGTGACTTTCCCCTCCATAAGGAGGGGAGGAAGTTCCGCCCACCCCGTATATGGGCAGATGCCCCCGAGAGGGGGCGGGAGATGCAACAGAAACGACACGGCTCCGGAAGAGATGACGATGATAGTGAAAGTTGAGGACTTCCGGAGAACCGGTGAAACGGGCATCTCCCCTGCCTGGGGTGCAAGCCATAAAGGCGCTTAGCCGAATGTCACCGAAATTACAGAAGGCGGGCTATAGCCCCCATACTAGCCTATATTTTATTTTTATACAACTTTATTTGTATATTTAAATTAATAGAGGAAAAAGATGAAAAATTATTCTTTATATAACTCCTGTTTCTTCAGCCAATTTTTTTGCCTCTTCTCTATTTAATCCATCTCTTAATATAGTCCATCTATTTCTAATCTTGTGAGCTATAGTTAACGCCTCAATAATAATATCTTCATCAAAGCCCAACTCTTTAGATGTAGTGGGAGCATTAACTTTCTTTAGGGATTCTTTTATTTTTGTAGATAAACCAGATAATTTTTTATTCTCTTTTTCGTGTAAATAACTCATCATAATTGTTCCTACACCACACTGCTCTCCATGCAATGAATTTACATTTAAATTATATTTTTCTTTCAACAAATCTAAAGCATGTGAAAAAAGATGCTCACTACCAGAAGCTGGACGAGAAGAGTTGGCTATAGCAATAGCTATCCCACTACCAACTAAGGCCTTTACAAGTTTATTTGTATATTCAGACAAATCAGAATTTAGAACATAGCTAATTAATTCTTTTGCAATAGTTTTTGAAAATATAGCAGAACTTTCACTATATCTTTCTCCCTTTTCTTTATACGCTAATTTCCAATCTAAAACTGCAGTAATATTTGAAACTATATCTCCCATACCAGCACTTAATAATCTTTTTGGAGATTTTTTTATTATTTCAGTGTCGGCAATAATAGCAATTGGCGCCTCTACCATAAATGACGGTTGTTTTATAGATACTATAGGAGAGGCAATTCCATCATTTGAGGCAGTTGTTGGCACACTGATAAAGGGAACTCCTAATTTGTATGCTAAATATTTCCCAGTATCTATAGATCTTCCCCCACCAACTCCTACTATGCAGTCATATTGAATATAATCTTGTTTTTTTATTGTTTGTGATAAAATTTTATCGTAGTATTCAATGTCATAGGGAAATTTACAGTATTTTTTTGTATGTTTTCCAGTAACAACTAAAGGATTTTTTAAGTTAAGTTTTTTTAAAACATCTTTTAGTTTATTAATTGCTCCATCCTCAATAATTGTAAATCTTGGCGTTGTAATTATCATCGTTTCCCTCGTTTTTGAATATCTATGACTCATTTATTATATATCCGATACCTTGCCCAAAACTAATACCTCCATCTCCATTAGGAACTCTTTTGTGATATATGAAGTTGAGATTTTCTTTATTAGCATTATTTAATATTCTTTCAGTTATTATTTTATTATATGAAACCCCTCCCGTAATTCCTATTGTTTCTATTCCATACTTATCTGCTATTTTTTTGACTATATTGAACAAACCATCAGCTATATAGATATGGGCGTAGTGTGCTATTTTACTTAAAGAATCTCCATTTACAAACATCTCATAGGCTTTATAGATTAGTTCTGTTGTATTAAGTATATTATTTTTTATTTTTGGCTCTACCTCAATATTTTCTTTAAATTTATTAGCAATGGGTTCTAATCTTATACTTGGTTCTCCATCATATGTTTTAACAAAACAAACTCCTAACAATGAAGAGACTGCATCTAAAACTCTTCCAGTGGATGTTGTTAAAGGGCAGTTTATTTTTTTCTCAAGTTGAAATTTTAAAATATTTAGTTCTTTTTCTGAAAAGAAATTATATCTTTTTATAAAATTAAATGCTTCATCTCCTATGGCATTATATAATATTGATAAAAGCATTCTTAATGGATACTTTGTTGCTAAGTCTCCTCCCAACTGATATTGCTCTTCCAAATGCCCAACTCTTTTTAATTTGCCATCTTTAAATAGTAATATTTCTCCTCCCCATATATTTCCATCTAATCCATATCCTACTCCATCTAAAGATAAAATAACGGCATCATCAAAATAGTTGTTATCTCCTAATAAACTATATGCGTGTGCAAAGTGATGTTGAACTCTAAAAATTTCAACTCCAAATTTTTCAGATAATTCTTCAGCCAATTTTGTAGAGTTATACTGAGGATGTAAATCACATACAATAACATCAATTTTCTTTGTGTTAGTTAATTTTAAAATTCTATCTATTGCATCTTTTAAATAGCAAAATGTTTCATATTTAGAAGTGTTTCCAATATATTGAGTTAAATAAAACTTATTTCTTTTAACTATACAGGCAGTTGAATTTAACTCAGGTCCAACGCATAGAATATTTTTATCATTATATACATTAACCTCTATAGGTTCAGGAGCATATCCTCTTGACCTTCTTAAAAAGACAAATCTATTACCTACTTTTTTGATAACACTGTCGTCACATCTATTAACTATCCTCCTATTGTGTAATAAAAAATAATCAGCAATACCATCAAGTTTCTCTAAAATTTCATCATTATCTTTAACCATTGGTAATCCGGGTAGATTGGCAGAGGTCATAACATAAGCAATTTCTTTGTCAAATAAAAGATAATGTAATCCACTGTAAGGTAGCATAACACCAATGGTATCTAAGTTAGAAACATACTCTGAAAAATATTTATTATAATTCTGATTTTTTCTTAAAACCACTATAGGTCTACTTGGAGATAATAAGGAATTTTTTTCAGTCTCATCAACCTCAGCAAATAAATTTATGTATTCTATTTTACTCATAACAGCAAATGGTTGAGTTGGCCTATTCAACCTTTTTCTTAAATTTAGAACTGGTTCATCTTCGCTAACCTTACAACATAGATGAGTTCCTCCAATTCCTTTTATAGCCAATATATTTCCTTCTTCCAATAACTTTACTGCCTCTTTAATAGCATCATCTTTCTCAGCTATAATATTTTTACCATCACTCAAAAAAACTTTTGGCCCACAAACTGGGCAACAGGTTGCCTGAGCGTGAAATCTTCTATCTAATGGATTTTTGTATTCTTTTAAACATTTTTTACATAGTGGAAAATCTCTCATTGAAGTATTTTCTCTATCATAAGGTAGTTTTTCAACAATAGTAAATCTTGGCCCACAATTTGTGCAGGCAATGAATGGATATCTGTATCTTCTATCATTTTTATCAAACATTTCCTTTAAACATTCTTCACATATTGATACATCAGCAGGGATAGTTCCCTCTTCCTCAAAATTAGAGTTTTCACTTTCAATAATGTAAAAATCATTAAAATTTATAATATCATTACACTCTATAATTTCCAATGAATCAATTCTTGATAATGGGGGCTTTTTATTTTTTAAATCTTTAATAAAGTTATCAATGTCTTCTTTTCTACCTTCAACATATATTTCTACATAGTTACCCATGTTTTTTACATAGCCTTTTAGATTATTTTTTTTAGCAATTCTATAAACAAAAGGTCTAAAACCTACACCCTGAACTATACCTTTAACTTTAATTTTTATTTTCATAATAAACACCGTATAATAAAAATAATTTAAAAGGGAAATAATTTAGTGATATTTTTTTGCTTCCTTTATAATATATTCCAAAGCTTTAAAACCTTCATCTCTATGCCTTGCAAAAACAGCTATTGACATAACTCTATCTCCAATATTTAAAAATCCAGTATTGTGATATATCACAATGTCTATAACATCAAACTTATTTTTTGCCTCATTTACTATAACTTTTAATTTTTCAAAAATATCATCATATATCTTCATACCTTTTGATGGAATTTTTTTACCATCTATTACATCATATTCTCTAACAAATCCATTAAATGATACAATACATCCAAATTTTCCTTTATACTTTTCAATATATTCTTCAACCTTTTTATTAAACTCTTTAAAGTTGTTAGTAATGATTATATTCTTCACCCTTTGTTATTACTTTTTTGCTATTTTTATAGCATCAACTAAATTAATATATCCTTTATAAAGAGCAGAGCCTATAACTACTCCATAAACTCCAATATCTTTTAAAATCTCAATATCTTTTAATGTTGTAACCCCACCAGAATAAATAATTGGAATTTCTGTATTTTCAACTAAATCTTTAACTATATCTATATTAATTCCCTTCAATAATCCTTCAACATCAACATTTGTAAATAAAATATATCCAACCTTATTTTCAAATTCTTTAATAACTTGGATTGGAGTTTTATCTACTGTCTCTTTCCAACCTTTAACTGCCACTTTACCATTTTTACATTCAACTGCCAAAACAATTTTATTTTTACCAATTTCTTTATTTAACACATCTACAAAATCTGGTTCTAAAATAGCCTTAGTTCCTAATATAATTCTATCAACTCCTATATTTATTAATTCTTTAGCAACTTCTAAACTCCTTATACCTCCACCAACTTCTACGGGAACATTGACAGATTTTACAATCTCTTTAATAATGTCTCTATTGTTTCCACTACCTAATGCGGCATCTAAATCTATAATATGCAAATACTCAGCCCCTTCATTAACAAACTTTTTTGCAACTTCCACAGGATTATTAATTTCTAAATGCTTTTTATTTGGATCCCCTTGAATTAATTGAACGCATTTTTTGTCTTTTAAATCAACTGCTGGAATTACTATCATTTTAAATCACCATAATGAGATTATTAACACTCCTTTAGCATTTGGTTTCTTTTTTATCATCAATATGGCATCTTCTCCATCTTCATAATATTTTGGAAGTAATCTCCTATCTTTATAACCCATTTTATAATAAAATTTTCTTGCGATAATGTTGGAAACTCTAACCTCTAAGACAATATAATTACAGTTTGCCACATTAAAATAGTAATCTTCCAAAGTTTTTAATAAACTCTTACCTATTCCTTTGCCCCTAAACTCTTTTTTTACAGCGAGGGAAACAATATGCCCATTACCCCAATCCATACTTCCTAATATATAGCCAACAACTTTTCCATTAATTTCGGCAACATAAAAACAGTTTGGATACATAGCCCATAATCCTAAAACTAATTCAGTAGGATATGGATTTTTAAAAGATTCTCTTTCTATTTCTTCAACATCTTCTAAATCTTTGGTCGTAAATTTTCTAATTATCATATTCCCACTAAAATTAATTTAATTTTTTCTCATTTTCTTTAATCGTTCTCGTTCTAATATAAATTTTTTCTTTTCTACTCCATAAGAATAGCCACCCAAAGAATTTTTAGATACAACTCTATGGCAAGGTATTATCAAAGGTAGTGGATTTCTTTTTAAAGATATTCCTACAGCTCTTGGAGATGTATTTAGTTTTTTGGCAATGTCTCCATAACAAATAGTTTCTCCAAATTCAATATTCTTAACAATCTCCAAAACTTTTTTAGTAAATTCTGGAACTTCCAATTTGTAATTTATTATATTTCTCGCTTCTTTATCATCCATTTCTCCAAAGTATAGTTTTAATAAAATTTCAGCAGTTTCTAAATATTTGCCTTCTGGATTTTCTATAATCTTTCCATTAAAAAATTTAAATATTTCCTCTTTTCTCAAAGGAATAGTATTCCTAACTAATTGATTACCTTTAAATATCATCCCAATGAAATAATCTTCAATATGAACTATATAATATTTCATAAAATATCCCCTGTAAAATGGTGAAATGAATGCTAATAATAATAAACTACAAAACATACAAGGAAAGTATTGGTAGTAAAGGTTTAGAAATAGCAAAGGCTGCTGGAAAAGTTAGTGAAGAGAGTGGAATCACAATAGGAGTAGCACCTCAATTTGTAGATTTGAGATATATTATAGAGAATACATCAATTCCTGTTTATGCTCAACATATAGATAATATAACTCCAGGAAGTCATACTGGGCATATATTACCTGAGGCTATTAAAGATTGTGGATGTAAAGGAACTTTAATAAATCACTCAGAAAAGAGGATGTTATTGGCAGATATTGAGGCAATTATAAATAGATGTAAAACTCTCGAATTGGAAACAGTTGTTTGTACAAATAATGTAAATACATCTAAGGCTGTTGCTACTTTAAATCCTGACTATATTGCTGTTGAACCTCCTGAACTTATAGGAACTGGAATTCCAGTTTCAAAGGCAAATCCAGAAATAGTTGAAGGAACTGTTAAGGCAGTTAAAGAAATAAACAAAGATATTAAAGTTTTATGTGGAGCGGGAATATCAAAAGGAGAGGATGTTAAAGCGGCAATTGATTTAGGAGCAGAGGGAGTTTTATTGGCATCTGGTGTTGTTAAGGCAAAAAATGTAGAAGAGGCAATAAGAGAGTTGATAAAGTATATTTAAATTAAGTTCCTTCTCTCCAATCTTCTAAATACCTTTTTTGCTCCTCAGTTAGTTCATCAATTTCTATTCCCATAGATTTTAACTTTAATTTTGCTATCATTAAGTCCTGCTCGTAAGGAATGTTATAAACCTTTGGCTCTAATTTTTCATGATTTTTTAAAATATACTCTGCCGCCAAAGCCTGATTTGCAAAACTCATATCCATAACTTCACAGGGATGTCCATCTGCACAGGCTAAATTAACTAACCTACCCTCTCCGAGGAGATATATTTTTTTATCTCCTAAATCATACTCAGTTACGCAGTTTCTTACTTCTTTTATTGACTTTGCCATCTCTTTTAAGTGTTGTTTGTTAATTTCATTATCAAAGTGTCCAGCATTTGCCAAAATTGCTCCATCCTTCATTTTCAATATATGCTCCTTTCTGATAACATCTTTACATCCAGTTGTAGTTATAAATATGTCTCCTATTTTTGCGGCCTCATCCATTTTCATAACTCTAAATCCATCCATTCTCGCCTCTAACGCTCTTATTGGATTTACTTCGGTAACTACAACCTCTGCCCCCAAACCTTTAGCTCTCATTGCTACTCCTCTACCACACCATCCATATCCAGCTACAACAACAGTTTTTCCAGATATTAACAAATTTGTAGCTCTTAAAATACCATCTAAAGCACTCTGCCCAGTTCCGTATCTATTGTCAAATAGATGCTTTGTATAGGCATCATTTACATCCATAACTGGAAATTTTAATGCCCCTTCTTTTTCCATTGCCTTCAATCTAATGATTCCAGTAGTTGTCTCTTCACAACCTCCCATTATATTGTCTAAGAGCTCAGTTCTCTTTGTATGTAACAAAAATATTAAATCACAACCATCGTCTATAACAATGTCTGGTTTATGGTCTAAAACTTTATTTAAATTCCTATAATATTCTTCAATAGTTTCTCCTCTCCAAGCATATACGTGCATTCCATTTTTTGCACATGCTGCTGCTACATCATCTTGTGTAGATAATGGATTACATCCAGTTATAGCAATTTCTGCCCCTCCCTCCATTAATGTCTCTGCCAAAACAGCAGTTTTTGCCTCTAAATGCAAAGCCATACCTATTGTTATACCCTCAAATGGCTTCTCTTCTTTAAATCTTTCTCTAATTAAACCTAAAACAGGCATATGCCTTTTAGCCCACTGAATTTTTTTCTCTCCCTCTTTCCAAAGATTTATGTCTCTAACTTCATACATTGATTTCACCCAATCTAATTTTGTTTTTTATAATTACAAAACCTTTATATATATAAAACAACAGTATTATTTTAAATAATATACTTTTGGTGAAAAAATGTGGTCTAATTGGAATTATAATCTTAATAGGTATAGGAATAATAATAGGATATATACTATTCGGAAGAAAAAAAGAAAAAGTAGTATATGTTCAAGGTACCCAAAATGCTCCAAATGTTAGAGGAGGACCTCCAATAATTTATAGAAGTGGTAGTAATGGAAGTAGTTCAGGAAGTAATTTATTAGGGACAGCAGCAGCAGTTGCTGGAGGTGTTGTTGCTGGGGAGTTAATTGCTGATGCTGTTGAAGATGTGTTAGATGGAGATGTTATTGAAAATATAGAGGAGTCAATTGAAGATGCAGGAGATTTTGTTGAAGATGCACTTGATGACATTGGAGATGATATCTTTTAAATTTTAATAGATATCAAAAAACTCTCCCAAAGTTACTTTTATATCTGTCTTAACCAACTCTGGAATTTTTCCTTTAATACCTACTTTATCTTTAACAACAACAAAAACTCCATCTATTTTGTCAATTTCATCAGCCTTTTCCAAAGCATTAAATATCATATCCTCCACATCTCTACCTCTTGAAGCGTTACATATTGCTGTTGCCGCAGCATCTGCTATAGCAGAACTTTTGGCAAAAACAGTTACTGCATCAGCCTCACCAAAACTTATGGAATGCCCTACGGTTGCTGATGAAGTACAAACACCATAAATATTTTTAATTTTCTCTTTTTTTAATTTAAATCCAACTTTCCCAGTAATTTTAGAATTTCCAGCATATAACCCAACTACAACATCTCTTTTAGCTCTTAAACAAATATCTCCACCATTTTCAGCGATAATATTTTTAGCATTTATATTTTTAACAACCATCTCAGATATTGCCCCAGCAACGCTTGCCATTGGGCCAACATTTGCTATTAATCCAGCCATAGCCATTAACTTTACTATTTCTGGAGCATCATCTTCCACATAAATTGGAGTGTATGATGTTAAAAAGAGATTATTTTTTAATATATATCTTTCTAATTCTAATCTATTTTCCATTATAATATCTTCAGCAATTTTGAAATATTTAATATCATCAACCTTTAAAAGAATGTTTGTCTCTTTAATAATAATTCTTTTTTTGAACCACATATTACTCCTCCAAATTATAAAAATTTAAAATCATATTTAAGTCATCTTCTAAATTCCTTCCTTTTGTAGTTAAGTAGTTTCCAACCATTAAGCCATTTAAAGCCATTAAGGCATAGGATTGATAATCTTTTAAATTATATATTCTTCCACCGGCGAGCCTTATTTCAGTGTATGGCATAATTATCTTAAAAATTGCTATTGACTTTAAAATTTCTGGAATACTTATTACCTTTATAACTCCACTTTTTATTTTTTCATAAACCTTAGTGCCTTCAATAGGATGCAAAATGTTTATTGGGACACTATCTACATTTAACTCTTTAAGTTCAAAGGCTAAACTTATTCTATCATATAAACTCTCTCCTAATCCAAAGATTCCACCACTGCAAACTTCCAATCCAATTTTTTTCGCCTCTTTAATAACTTTAACCTTATCTTCATAAGAATGAGTAGAACATATATTTTTAAAGTAATTTTTTGATGTCTCTAAGTTGTTGTGAATTCTAACATCTAACTTTTTTAATTCTTTTAATTTTTCTTTATCCAATAATCCCAAGGAACAGCACACTTTTAGGTTGGTTTCTTCTTTTATTAGTTCAATAGATTCAACAATTTCTGTAAATTCATCATCATTAATTTTTTTACCACTAACAACTATGCTGAATCTCTCAATTTTTAACTTTTTATTTTTATATTTATTTTCAATTTTATTATTCTCAATTTCAATTTTTTTAGCGTATTCTAAGATTTCTCTTTTTGATTTTAATGGATATATTGGAATTTTACATTTATTGTGAATTGATTGTGAGCAAAAAATACAATCTTCTGAACACTTTCCACTTTTAGCATTCATTATTGAACATAGTTTAATATCTTTGTTTATTTTACTTTTTAATTTAAAAGATAGATATAATAAATCAATTACACTAAAATTGTTATAAAGATATAAAGCGTCTTCAAAACTTATTTTATTTTTTAATGATTTTTCTAAATAGTCTAAAATTTCCATAATACTCACTAAAATTAAGTTTTATCTTAAAAACTCTCTATAATATTTTTCTGCAAGGTCTCCAAAAATTGGAAATTTATATTTTTCTCCGTTGTATGCTTTAAACATTCCAACAATCCATAAGATTATTATAGCAATATTTATTAATGCTGAAATTATCCATCCAATAATTGGGATCTTAGAAATAATTATATTTATTATGCTTAATGACAAAAAGGTTATAAAAGACTGCATAGCGTGAAATCTAACAAAATCATCCTCTTTTTCCAACAATAAAAATATTAATCCACTAATCCAAAATAATAAATAACATAGTGCCCCTTCTATATTTCTATCTAATCCTAATGCCATATTTTATCACCAAAAATTATTCAAATTCTAAGTCCAAATCCTCTAATCTTCTCTTAAATTCTTCTAAAACCCTATCTTCATACTTCTCTTCTGTTGTAGGATTTCCTTTTTCATCTTTTGCCACAAAGCATGCGGCTAATCTTAAATAATGCCCTGCATCATCCCATGGAACTGTTGATATTAATTTTTCCTTAATTAAATATTGAGAAAAGTCCTCAGCAGTTTTAAATTCAATTCCATTTGCCTTTATTGGAGATTTAACATACAAGTAGAATGTTCCACCCGGCATTCTTGCATTAAAGCCAACTTCTCTTAATATCTTAACCATTTTCCTTAATCTCCTCTCATATTTTTGTCTAACTCTTTCAGTTATTTCTGGGTGTTGTAAGCAGTATATTCCTGCCTTTTGTATTGGAATAAATTGCCCACTATCAAAGTTGTCTTTAACTGTTGCAAATGCTTTAATAATTAACTCGTTACCTACTAAAAATGCTAATCTCCACCCAGTCATATTAAACGCTTTTGAAAAACTGTGAATTTCAACCCCAACCTCTTTTGCATCTTTAACTGATAAAAATGATAAAGGCTTTCCATCATAAACTAATGCCCCATAAGCGGCATCTTGAACAACTATAACTTCATTTTCAAATGCAAAATCAACAACTTCCTTATAAAATTTCTTTGTAGCCTGTGCCCCAGTAGGATTGTTAGGATAATTTAAATACAATATCTTTGCTCTCTTCTTAATATCTTCTGGAATGCTATCCAAATCTGGCAAGAAATCATTTTCTTCTAACAATGGAAGATTATAAACTTCTCCTCCATACCACTTTGTGTGGGTTGCTGTAACTGGATAGCCAGGAACTGTCATTAAACAAATATCTCCTGGGTTGATAAATGCTGAAGTTATATATGCCAATGCTGGCTTTGAACCCATTGAGTGTATAACTTCATTCACTGGATCAATACCTTTAACTCCATAAACCTTTTCCATATATGGAGGGACAGCATCTTTTAATTCCTGAATTCCATTATCTGCATAACCTCTATTTTCCCATTTTTTAGCCTCTTCACATAAAACTCTTATAACCTCTGGGTCAGCCATTTCATCAGGTTCTCCAACACCCATATCAATTAATTCCATATCTGGATGTCTTTTCATTGCTTCTTGCTTAGCCCTCTTTATCTTTTCAAACTTGTAAATTACATCCTCTTTACCAAACTTTTTTCCACCAATTCTTTCAGCAAATAAATTTTGTATATAACTATTCATACTCTCACCAATATAAGTAAATATTTTAAAATTAGATATTTGAATATAATAATTAGAAATTAAACACAAAGAAGATATAATAACATATTTCTATATTATTTATATACTTTATAACTATTAATAATCACAAATTTAAAAGTGATTTCTAATGATGGCTATAATTAGTGATATACATTCAAACTTAGAAGCATTAACTTCTGTTTTGGAAGATATAAAAAAAAGAAATATTAAAAAAATTGTATGTTTAGGGGACATAGTTGGATATGGTGCCAATCCAAACGAATGCGTTGAAATTATAAGAAAACTTAAATGTAAATGTGTGGCTGGAAATCACGATTATTATGTTTTAGGTAAAGAAAGTTTAAATGCTTTGAATACCTATGGAATTATAGCAATATTATGGACTAAAAATATTATAACTGAGGAAAATCTTTCATTTTTGAATTCTCTTCCATTGGTTATTAAGGATAAAATAAAAAATAAAAAAGTTATTTTTTCACATGCTAATCCTAAGTATCCAGAACTTTGGGAATATCTTTTTCCAGATTATGTTGATGATGTATTTGACTGTGGAGATTTAATTTTTGTTGGACATTCTCATATTCCATTTGTTAATTCTGAAACTGGAAACATTTTACTACATAAAGGAGTAGTATATTTAGAGGATGATAAAAAATATTTAATAAATCCTGGTAGTGTAGGACAACCAAGAGATCGGATTAATAAAGCAAGTTATTGTATATTTGATCCAATAGATCTTAAAGTAGAAATTGTTAGAGTTAAATATGATATTAAGAGAGCATATGAAAAAATCGTCAAAAGTGGATTACCAAAATTTTTAGGAGAAAGATTATTTTTAGGAATTTAAAAGCCCAATAAACAATATTATTTTTCTATAAATATATCTACTAATTTCATATTTTTCACTAACCCTTTATCAGTTATTTTTAGTTCTGGGATTACTGGTAGTGTGAAAAAACTCATACTTAAAAATGGATTTTCAAAGGAACTCCAATTTTCTATTTTTTTATAGAGATTATTAATTTTTTCAAATAAGTATTTTCCATTATCGCTCATTATTCCTCCTATTGGTAATGGTAAATATTCAATTTCTCCATTTTTAGCACATACAAGACCTCCACCAATTTCTTTTAATTTATTTACTGCCAACGCTAAATCTTTTTCATTATTTCCTATGGCAACTACATTATGAGAATCATGAGAATAAGAAGAGGCTATAACTCCCTCATTTAAAAAATTGTATATTAATCCCTTCCCAATATTTCCAGTGTTTTTATGTCTCTCTATAACGAAAATTTTGTTTATTACATTTTCTTTTAATAATAATTTTACCTTTTCAGAATCAAATATTAATTCCTTAGTAATTAAACTATCTTTTAATGGTTTTATTACCCTAACAAGCCCAGATTTTTCATTGTAGTCAATACCTTCAATTAAAAAATCATCTTTATTCTTTTTTGAATATCTTAAAGTATTCAATAGTTTTTTGGGGATTTTTTTATCTTTATTTTCATTTAATTCTTTTAAAACATCTTCTAAGAATTTTCCTTTTATAACTATATCATAAACTTTAAAATTCTCTAAATCATCAAAAATTATAAAACTTGCCTCATTACCCGGTTTAATTCCTACATCAAAACCAAAATAATTTGATGGATTTATTGTAACCATTTGAATAGCCTCTATTGGGGAGACATATTTAGTGGATTTTCTTAAAATATTCAACATATATCCATCTAAATCTTTAAGACAAACATCATCACTAACTAACATAATGTTTCTCAAATCTTTTATTTTTTTGCATATATTTAGTAAATAAATGTTTTTTGAAGCAGTTCCTTCTCTAATCATTAGTTTTATTCCCAATCTAAGTTTTTCTAAAGCCTCATCTTCATCAACACATTCGTGGTCGCTCATAATTCCATAAAAGATATATTTATTTAAATCCAAACCTCTTAACTTTGGACAGTGTCCATCAATCAATTTTTTATATTTTTTAGCAACTTCTATTTTCTTTAATAATTCTTCATCTTCATTTATCACTCCAACATAATTCATAACCTCTCCTAATCCTAAGACATTATCTAAATTTATTAATTCTTCAATATCTTTTTCTGTTATTTTAGAACCATTAGTTTCTAAGTCCGTAGCAGGCACACAAGAAGGAAGCATTACATAAACATCTAAAATTTTAGCATCATTTAACATAAATAATATTCCTTCTTTCCCAGATATGTTTGCTATTTCGTGAGGGTCTATAACAACTTTCGTTACTCCACTTTTTAAAGCAAACTTCTCAAACTCAGAAGGAATTAAATGGGATGATTCTATATGGATATGCCCATCTATAAAAGTTGGAGACAAATACTTTCCTTTTAAATCATAAATTTTTACATTTTTTTTATTTTCAATTATTTTATCAATTTCATTATTTAAATCTACAAAATAAATTTTGTCCTTTTCATAAGCAACATTTCCATTAATAATCTCTCCCGTATATACATCTACAATATTAACATTTTTAAGAACAATCATAAGATTCTCCCTTTAACCTTATTGCATGCCTTTTTTATTTATTATTAACTAACGGTTATTATAAAACTCTACCCTTAACCCTATTTATGTCAAATTTTGCTGTTTCTGCAATAGCCATAACCGCCAATACACCAGCCTGTAAAGGATCTCCAACGACTAAATCGGCTACTTTTGGAACAGAACCAAACATTTTTAAACTAATTACAGGAATATTTGTTTTTTCTTTCAATTCTTTTACTGCTTCAGTAATTTTTCCACCCATTAAAGAACCTGCTAAAACTAATATTCCCACTCGTGGTAGTGTTGTAACAGCCTTTACAGCCTCATATAAATTTTCTTCACCAACAATGGGTAAAGTATCAACGCTAATTCTTTCTCCTCTTATATTATGTCTATCAGCCTCACTTATAGCCCCTCTTGCTACTTCTGCTACTTGAGCACCGCCTCCAATTATAATAACTCTTTTTCCATAAATCTTTTTTAAAGAACTGTGAATTTCAAAGTTTTTTACATACTCACAATTTTCTATTCTTTTTTTTAATTCATCAATATTTTTAATTCCTTCAACTTCCATATAAATAAATCCAATTTTGCCATCATCTTTAATAAATTGTTGAGTATAAGTTATATTACCCCCTAATTCAGATAAAATTCCAGTAAGTTTATGTAAAACTCCTACTTTATTTTCTGCCTCTATGCTTATTCCAATTTCCATAATCTCACATTAATTCATACTATTTCCAAAATAAAATTAAGTTAAAAATTTTAAAATTTATTAGGTTTTATAATTTATTCAAATATTCTATTTATTTAATTTATATTTTTATTTATTTAATCTTCTTTTAACAGCTTCTGCATGCCCATATAATCCTTCAACTTCAGCCAATGTAATAACAGTATCAGCAATATTTTTTAAACTATCTTTATTTAATTTTTGATATGTTATTTTCTTTAAGAATGTCTCTACATTTAAACCAGAGCACATCCTTGCAAATCCTGATGTTGGCAAAACATGGTTAGTTCCTGAGGCATAGTCTCCAACTGGAACTGGGCTATATTCTCCTAAGAATACACTACCTGCATTATTTATTTTATCTAATATTTCCTCAGGGTTTTTTGTTAATATTTCAAGATGTTCAGGAGCGTATTTATTTGAGAACTCTATACATTCATCTAAATCTCCAATTAATATAGCCGAGTTTTGTAGTGCTTTTAAAATAATATCTTTTCTTTCAGCTTTTTCAATCTCCTTAAATATTCTCTCTTTAAACTCTTTTGCTTTATCTTCTGATGTTGTTAGTATTATACAGGAAGCATTAGGATCGTGTTCAGCTTGGGCAATAAAGTCCAAGGCAACATATTCAGGATTTGCTGTTTCATCAGCAATTATTAAAACTTCAGAGGGTCCTGCTAAGAAATCTATTGCGACATCACCATAAACCATTTTTTTAGCGACAGTTACATAAATATTTCCAGGGCCCACAATAATATCAACTTTTGGAATAGTTTCTGTTCCATAAGCTAATGCTCCTATTGCCTGCACTCCTCCAACTTTGTATATACCAGAAACTCCAACTATGTCTCCAGCTACCAATGTAGCAGGATTACCTTTTCCTTCACTTGTTGGAGGTGAAGTTATATATATTTCCTTACATCCAGCAACTTTTGCAGGGATTGTAGTCATTAAAACTGTTGATGGATATAATGCCCTACCTCCAGGAACATAGCAACCTACTTTCTCTATTACTCTAACAACCTGCCCTAATATTATTCCATTATTTTCAACTTTTAAATCTTTTATTTGTTCCATCTGTTTTTTATGGAAAAAGTAAATATTTTCCTTCGCTTTTTCAATTGTCTCAATAACTTTATAATTTAGTAAATTGTATGCTTCTTCAATCTCTTCTTCACTAACTTTAAAATTTTCTATATCAACACCATCAAACATTTTTGTGTAATATCTTACAGCCTCATCTCCTTTCTCCCTAACATCTTTTAAAATCTTCATAACCTTTGGTAAAATTTCTTCAAAGTTTGCTTTATTCCTATTGATTATTTTTTCTTCCTCCTCTTTAGTTAATTCTTTAATTTTTTTTATTATCATAACCTATCACCAAAATTTTGATTAAATTTTAACAAAGTTTATATATAGCTAATCCCCAATATAAATAATGATTATAGAATAAAAATAAAAAATAATAAGGTGAAAGAATGATACTATTTGAGTGGGGGACTTATAATGCCTTATCAACATTAAAACAGGCGGCATTATTAGGAACAAGAATTACAGAAGTACCTCCAGCAATTTTGTCCAGAAGATTACCAAGAGGTTATTATGAAAACTACAAAAACTTGGGTAAAGAATATTTTACAGTAATATTAGCCCACGGTCCTTATTATAATTTAGCATCTGAAAAAGGTTTAAAGGGACATCTTTCAGCCATAGAAAAAGCCACTCTATGTGGAGCTGAAATATATAATTACCATTTAGGAAAAAGAATAGATGATGCATTAAATTATCACTTAGAAGTTTTGAAAAAATTTAATGAAGTTAATAGTGATATGATATATTCTCCAGAACCAGCTACAAATATAGGAGAATTTGGTACATTAGATGAAATTGAAGAACTTATAAAAATGGCTAAAGAAGAGGATATAAAAATTATTCCATCATTACAGTTAGAAAACATATTTTTAAATGAATTGAATGTTTATGAAACTGATGATTTAGATGAAGCAAGTGAAAAGGCTGATGTTAAATGGTGGCTAAAAATTTTCAAAAGAATGGATAAAATCTCAGATTATATAATGCATTTTAGATTTTCACAGGTTATTGGATTGAGATATGGAAAAAGATTTTATAAAAAGAGAGTGCCATTAGGTAAAGGATATCCACCAATTGAGCCATTGACTGAGGCTTTATCAATATATTTAGTAGATAACGCTACAAAAGGAGGATTTAAGAAAGTATTATTTGTTTATACTGGATTGCCAGAAGTTAAATATAGAGATTTAATTGATCTGTATGCTATGATTATGAAAAAATCAATAGATAAGTTAATGAGTAAAGATAGTCAGATCGAGTATGGTGACTTCTATAAGATTATGAGTTCTGAGGAAGAAGAATAAAAATTAATAATTTACTTTTTTATTTTAATGAATCATTTTTGATATTTGATAGGTAATAGTTCCTTCTATAATTCCAGCGATTAGGAATAAGATAATGGCCAAAATTAAGAGTTTCAATGACTCTTTTATGTAGTATGAAACTTTTTTGTTAGTTCCAAATTTTATATTTGCTAATAAGTTAATTATTCCAATATTAAATAAAATTCCACTTGATGCTGAAAGAATCAATGCTGGAATTTCAAATATTCCATGTGGAAGAATTAAATAGATAAATGTTAATATCCCAAATTTATACAGTACATATGATAAAATATAGGAATTAAAAATTATTACAAATGTTGAGAATATTCCTATAATATAGTCCATTATGCACACTGACAAATTATGCTCCCAAATAAAGAGAATAAGTTTTAAATTGTTATCAGTATCTAAAATACCATATGCTTCTACCTCTTTTTTAAAACTATCAAATAATAAATTTCCTAAATTTGAAAAGTATGGGACATAATCTATAAGTAAGTATGAAACTATGAAAGATATCAAAAATATTGCAGTAACAAATAAAACTACTCTTTTATTCCTTATTGGACTTTTTAAAATTTCTCTTAAATCAGTTATTTCTTTTAGAGAATCAATTATAATCATCATTAAATATGCATCTCTCATAGTTATCTACCAAGTTCTTGATGTGCTTTTCCTAAATGACCTGCGGCTAATGCCCCTAATAAAGATAACTCTCCAGCCAATACAGCCCCTCCTATAATTTCAGCAAACTTTAAAACTTTGTTATCTCCATAGCATCCAAGCATTTCTAAGCATTCTTTTTGAGTCTCAACCCTTGTCCCTCCTCCAACAGTCCCAATTGGAACATCTGGAAGTGTAACTGAGAAGTATAAACCATCATCTTCAACCTCTGCCATAGTAATTCCTAAACTACCCTCAACTATTTGAGCCTCATCTTGTCCAGTTGCTAAGAATATAGCACCAATAATATTTGCATAGTGTGCATTGAAACCCATTGAGTTACTTATTGCTGACCCTATATAATTTTTAAGTCTATTTACTTCTGCAATTGCCTCTGATGTAGTTTTTAAATACTTATTGACTTCTTTTTCCTTTAAATAAACCTCTGCCACTATTGTTTTTCCTCTACCATTGATTAAATTCATTCCACTTGGTTTTTTATCTACACATGCGTTCCCACTAACTGCAACAGTTTTAACAAATATTCCTTTCTTTTTTAACTCATTTTCAATAAAATTGCATGCTTTTTCAGTAGCAATTGTAACCATATTCATTCCCATAGCATCTCCAGTCTTATACACAAATCTTGGATATAAGTTTCTTCCAACTATTAAAATTGGCTCTATCTTTATTAATTTTCCATGCCTTGTTGTTGATTCAGCTACTTCCTTTATCTTTTCAAAGTTTTCTTTAATCCAATCTCTAACTTTTATAGCATCTACAACACTTTTTGCTTTTAAGCAAGGGGCTCTTGTCATCTTATCGTCAATAACTCTAACTGTTGCTCCACCACACTTTGTTATTACTGAACAACCTCTATTAACTGACGCAACCAAAGCTCCTTCAGTTGTAGCCAGTGGAATATAAAATTCTCCTTTTGCATATTCACCATTTATTTTTAAAGGACCAGCAAAACCTAAAGGGATTTGTATAGCACCAATCATATTCTCAATATTTTTCTTTATAGCCATTTCCTCGTCTATTGAATATTTACTAATGTGTTCAAATTTAATTCCCAAAGTTTTTTCTAAAAACTTTCTTCTGATTTCAGTTGAAATTTTTGGATTAAACATTTTATCTAATTGATAAGGTTTTATTTCTCCTTTTATCATTTTGTTAATTATTTCATCATAATCTACCATTTGTATCACCATTTTAATTAATCCTTAAACTTGTGAATAATCTCTTTTAAATTTAAGATTCCTTTATGTATTGCAGTTGCTATTAAAACTCCATCCACTCCCAAATCATAACATATTTTTAAATCATCCATTCCTTTAATTCCTCCACCAACATATATCGGATTGTTTGTTTTATTCATTACATATTTTATCAAATCGATATTAACTCCTCTTTGAGTTCCTACTGACGAAATATCCAATACTATTAGAGGAGTATTTTCCCTAATATATGGTAAAATATCATCTAAACTATAATTTAAAAGTTCTCCATTTTTAAAATCTAAACTAACAACTATCTCTTTTTCTTTAATTAAATTAATATCCCTTAATGTCTCTGTTCCTACAATAGCCTTATCATCTTTATTTAAAAATTTTTTAATATTCTCTAAGTCATTTTTTTCTCTTAGGCCAACATCTACAATTTTATTTACAAAATTTATATTTTTTATGATTTCAAAATTATTTCCATTATTCATTATAGCATTTAAATCAGCAATGTAAATAGTTTCAGCCCCATTCTCTTTATAAGCCATTGCTACATCTATTGGATTATATGAGTTGCAAATAACTGATTTTAATGGTTTGTATTCTTTTCTATTTCCACTCTTTCCCATAACTGCTACTTTGTTCATTAAATCAATAACTGGGATTATCTCCATATTTTCACCAATTTAATTTAGACAGGAAAGATTTAAATACAAAATAATTGTTTAAATTTAAATAAAATTCAAAATGGTGATGATTAGTGGATATTAGTTTTATAGTCTTAGTGTTAATTTTTGGATGTATATTTATCTTTGTTTTAAATATACTATTTAAGGAATTGTTTGGTTTATATAAAACCATTAAAGAGATCGAAATTAGGAGTGTTGTTATAACGTTGGTTAGTTTAGGTATATCAATACTTTTTATTAAACTTTTAAACATAAAATTTACAGTATTTAATTTATCATATATAAAAAACTACCTTTTACTAAAATATCTAAAAATGACTTATTATGGTGGGTTTTATTAGGTTTTGTTTTAGTATGGATGTATTTTATACCTAATCTTCTAAATTATTTGGAAATAAACTCAGCAATTTAAAATTAGATAAAAATCTATTTTTCAATCGTTTATAAGTTTTAAGAAATAACAAATGTCTAATAAGTATGGACGACAATATCAACATAAATATTAAATACTTTAGCAAAAAGAGTGAATCATTAGTTGTTTTAAAAAATTTATCGAATAGCAACAGCACTAATTATATTTAAATTTTTGTCAGTATATAGAAAGGTTTTATAGATATTCCTACTTATAAAAATATCATTTTTGTCACCAAACTTTAATATCTAACCTCTAAAATGCCTCTATCCCACTCTAAGTAATGCCCTCTCTCCCCAATTTTTGATAAATTAACTATTGGAACTATTGCTGGTGTTGGAGAAATACCCATTCTCTTCTGGAAGTCTGTTTGTTCTTGGAATGTTCCACTATTAACCATAACAATTCCTTTATAAATATCATAACCATTGATATGAATATGTCCTGTATGGAAAATATCAATATCTCTATCAATAACTAAGTAATCTTTATGCTCTGGAGCTATTGGACATCTTCCTCCATAAGTTGGGCATAACAATCTTCTATTTATTAATTCTTTCATAATCGTTATAGGATTTTCATAAGTTGCAGTTCTTATTTGTCCCACTAACTCGTCAAAACTTCTACCGTGATATAGTAAAGTGTCAAAGCCGTGTATATTTAAAGTGCATGGATTTCCAACGAAATAAATGTTATCTCTGTTAAATAATTTTGTTATTTTATCTGGCAATCTTGGTTGTGGCTCTGCAGGCCTAACAGCATCGTGGTTGCCGGGCGAGATTATTAAAGTTATATGCTCTGGAATTTGCTCTAAATACATCGCTATCTCTTCATATTGATTAATAATATCTACCACATACAAATCTTCTTCTTGTCCGGGATAAACGCCAACTCCATCAACTAAATCTCCCGCTATGCAGATATATTTTAATCTACTAACAACTCTCTCCTCTAATTCATTATCAACATCTCCATTTAAAAATCTAATAAACTTTTCAAATTCTTTATGTAAGAATTCTTTACTACCAACATGAATATCTGACAAAAATGCCATATATATCTCTTCATCAATCCTTTTTGGTTTTGGCCTTGGAGTTATTGCTGGGCGAATGATTTCATCAACATACATAACTCTACCTGTTCTACTAACTACACCAATAGCTCCAATAACCTCATCTAAGAGAATATCATCAGGTAATTTTTCATTTTCTATTTTTTCTTTTGATAAGATTAAAGTTAGTTCATCTTCAATATCTTCAATTCTAACTATTAAATCTCCATTTTTTGATGTATCTACATCGCTAACGATACCTACAACAAAAACATTCTTTTCTCCCTTCATCTTAGCAATATCTTTTAGAGGATAACCCTTTCTTTGAGCCTTTCTTTCTATAAAAACCTTTAATCTTTTATATCTATCTCTAAAATATTTAACAAAGTCATCAATGGTTCCTGTGCATGTAGATTTTCCAGAAACATCAGAATCTTCGTAAATTTCAACTTTTGCCTCTATATCTTTGGCTATCCATTTTATTCTACTATTTACACTCTCTCTTATTTTACTTATAGTTTCAAGTCTTTTAATCCTTTCCTTATCTTTCTTTTCTTCTTCTTTATGTTTAAATTCCTTTAATTTACTTTCAACAGCCTCTTCCTTCTCTATAAATTTCTCTTTTTCTTCTTTCTCTTCTTTTTTACTTTCTTTTTCTTCCTCTCCCGTATAGTAAAATATGAAGTTAAAATCCTTATACTTTTTTATTATTTCATTTAAATCTTCGCATAAAAAAATGTTTAAAAAATTGTCATCCAACAAAATAAAAGAGTCATTATATTTTTTAAATTCTCTAATTTTTTCAATTAATTTATTAATCTCATTTTTGCTAAAATTTTTCAACTTTTCATAAACTGTTGGTGATAACAATAACTCTAAATCCAAAAATTTATTTATTATTTCCATTTTTATCCTCCTTTTTTATTAAACTTTTATTCTTTTTTAATTTTAAATGCCTATTTATATTATAGCATAGATAATCTAAGGGATGAATAATATTTCTTTTTTTGCAAATATTGTCTGGTTTGCAGTAATAACTCAATCCTTTACCATTATCAGATTTCCAATTTTTACAATATTCGCAATGAGTAAATCTTCCATGCCCTACTTTATAGCCAATGTTGTGCATAATATAATATCTTGTCTTATTTTCATCGAAATCTTCTACATTTTTAAATAGTTCAATAACTTCATCAATAAATTTTTCAATATTTTCCTCAGAGGTTATATCAGTGGCTGAAACATTTATTAAATTCCCATCTTTATCTAAGGGTCTTAAATTTGGATTAAACTTTGCACAAAACCAATAGACAACAAAACTCCTCCGTGCATAATGAGATGGAGACCCACCATCTAAAATATCATGTAAAATTCCCCTTATGCATGGAGGATGCCATTCCAATGGAATATTTTCACATAAGATATTATTTACTTTAATCCCTTCTATATATTCATATTTAACCTTATCTTTTAAATACTCATTTATCTCTTTTAATAAATCTTTTACAATATCTTCATTAGGTAGTTTAACCTTTTTAGAAATCTCTCCGAGTAGTTTTAATTCAACTCTAATGAATTCTCTTGCGTAGATTTCTTTAATTTCAGTTATATCAACATAACCCTTTTCTAAATCCAATCTTTCTAAGTGTAAATCGTTATTTCTTGACTTTGAGGCAGTTTTTATAAATTCCCAAACAGATATTTTGTTAGGAAGGTTTTTTATTAAATTATATTTTTTTATTTCAGAATATTCCTTTATGAACGAGTTAAAATAATTAGTGTGAGATAAAAGAATAATTAGAAGATAGTCAATTAAGGCATCTAACTTTTTTTTGTCTAATTCAAAACATAGTGAATAATTTTTTAAATCATCTTCATACTCCTTATTTTTTTCATATATGTATTTTAGTTTAGATAATATTAGATTTCTATACATTTTTAAAGATTCAAAAAAATCAATGTCTTTAAATTCCTCTAAATATTCTAAGAGCATAATAATCACGTGTTTTTAAGGTTATCTTGTAATTCCTATTCTTATGATGTTGTATAAATACATATGTTGAGTATCAAAGTCAAACATATCTCCAATGCCAACATTTTATATAAATTCTATCTCCTATTTTTATCGTTCTTGTATATTAACTAACCATCTGGCAAATGATTTTTATATTTCAACAATAAACTTATATATTCATTTAGATTAAAAATTGAAATTAAACTATGTAGTAATATAACTAATAATACAATTTTTATCCCCAACTTTACTCTACTGTCTATATTCATAAAACATACCTCATTGGTGGTTTATTATGTTAATTAAATCTCAATTTTTATATGGAGAAGACTTTGAATTAAAAAAAGGTATTTTAGTAGTTGAAGATGGAATAATAAAAGGTTTTACAAATGAGCATAGTAAAGATGTTATAAATTTCAATGGTTTAGTTATTCCCCCTCTTATAAATGCTCATACACACATTGCTGATAATTGTATAAAGGACATAGGAATTAATAAAACTTTGGATGAGTTGGTAAAACCTCCAAATGGTTTAAAACATAGATATCTATCAAAAGTAAGTAGAGAGATTTTAATAGAAAGTATAAAACTTGGTTTAGATGATTTAAAAGATAATGGTATAAGATATTTTTGCGATTTTAGAGAGAATGGAATTGAAGGAGTAAAAATACTAAAAACCTCTTTAAAGGATTATAATTATCCAAAGGCAAAAATCTTAGGAAGACCTACAAAGATTAATGAAGTTGATAAAAATGAAGTTAAAGAGATTTTAAGGATTTCTGATGGTTTAGGTTTAAGTGGATCTAATGAATTTGAAGATTATGATTTAAAGGCAATATATAAAGTTTATAAAGATTTTAAGGACAAATTATTTGCTATCCACGCGTGTGAGCATAGAGGTTCTGTAGAGTATAGTTTAAAAAAATATGGAGAGACAGAAGTTGAAAGATTGATAAATTTAAATGTATATCCTGATTTTATAGTTCATGGGACATATCTTACAGACAATGATATAGATTTATTAAAAGAAAATAATATTCCAGTTGTTGTATGTGTTAGGGCTAATTTATCTTTTAATGTAGGTTATTCTCAATTAAATAAACTTATAGATAATGGTTTATTGATAGGGATAGGGACTGACAATTTTATGGCAAACTCTCCATCAATTTTTAGAGAGATGGAATTTATATATAAATTATATCATATAGAGCCAAAAGAGATTTTAAAAATGGCTACTATTAACAATGCAAAAATCTTAAAATTGAAAAATGTTGGTTTAATAGATGAGGACTTTAAGGGAGTATTTACTTTTATAAAACCTACTAATGCTATATTATTTTCTAAAAATATAGTTGCATCAATAGTTACAAGATGTGAAAAATCTGATATTGTTGAAATAGTTTAGACATTAATATCCCTCCCTCGCTAAAAATTGTTATTTTTTTATTTAGAGGCTTTTAATTTATTATTTTTTAATTTTAAGGAATTTTATCAAATTTCGAAGGGTCTTTTATTTTGATTAATTTGAATATTTGACTTTATTAAATTATTAAGATTTTTAGGAGATTT
>NZ_JACCLX010000003.1 GCF_024490875.1 Methanocaldococcus sp. | reverse complement strand
GAATAAAAAAATTTATATATAAGTTCGGAGGTATATAAATAACAAGGGTAATTGACCCTCCGAACTATAACCCCTATATAAAGGAGAATAATAAAGTAATTTTAGAAAATTATCTCTTTAAATTGTGTCCTGTTTAAAATCAGGCCCCAAAGGGGATGGAAACATAGAAGGTTTTGAAGCAATATGAACAATTTCATAGTTTAAAATCAGGCCCCAAAGGGGATGGAAACAAATTTAAAAAACTATTATTTAAACAAATTAAAGTTGGTTTAAAATCAGGCCCCAAAGGGGATGGAAACTGGAACAAACCGTTTAAGATTTCATAGTCTTCTTTTGGTCTAAAATCAGGCCCCAAAGGGGAAAGGCAAAAAGAGGCATTGCTTCTTTTAAGAAGCAATGCATCGGGGTATCCCAATAGGGCGAAGCCCTATGGGTATAAAATCATGTCCCAAAGGGGATGGAAATATAAATTTTTTAATAGTATAAAATATTTACGAATTTATATATTCATATTCTTTTTAAGAGTAATACTGACCCTCGGGAAAATCTTGATCTGAATATTATAAAATATGAAAAATATCAAAAAAATATTATGGTAATATGAAAAATTCTAAAATCTTCATATATTATAATAAAAAATAGAAAATTTTTATTATAACAATATTATCAAGACCCGAGAGTAAATATTATAAAAATATGAAAACTTGTAAAAATAGTATTATTTATAAAGTTTTTCAGCGTATTCTTTTGCTAATCTTTCGGCATCGAAATATTCAACAATATGATTAACGCAATTACATGCCTTCATCCACCATTTTTCAGTGTCATACATGTCGGCAACTTCTTCCAATAAATTATAAATGCAGTTAGCCACATAAGGATCATCATCTCTAACTCCATCTCCAATTGTAAAACTATCATCTGGATACATCTTAGCCCATTCTACATGCCAACCGTCTAATGTGCTCATATGTATTGATGCATTCATTGATGCAGTCATTCCAGAAGTTCCTGATGCCTCGTGATTTAATTTTGGAGTATTAAGCCAGATATCTGAACCCTGTTTTAATAATTTACTTAATTTTAACTCATATCCAGTTAATATTGTAGCCCCTTTCATATCCCTCGTCTTTGATACTATCCAGTTGAATGTGGCTATCATATTATGGTCATTAGGATGTGGCTTCCCAGCCCAAATAACTTGTATCTTTTTCTTTTTTAATAATTCAAGTAATCTCATTTCATCATACAGTAAAATATATGGTCTTTTGTAAGCTACAAATCTTCTTGCCCAAACTACGGTTAATCTATCTTTTTTAAATATCTTACCTGTTTGATCAGCCACTTCTTCAAATAATATTTCCTTTAACTCCATCTTTCTCTCTCTCAACATATCAATATCATATTTTTTTGCCGCCTCTCTTATTATAGGATCTTGCCAGTAATGTCTATCTTGGGCGTTCGTTATAGCTATTATTTCACATTTGTCTTTAACCCAACTCCACATTTTATCGCAAATTTCTTTATGTTTCTTAGATACTGCATTAGCCCTTTTGCATGTTCTTAAAGCACATACAGTATAGTTAAATGGATTCCCTCCTAATTTTTCAGCTAATTTTATATCCACATTTCCAAAAAAACCCATAGATTTTAATAAATTAATGTCCTGAGTTTCATTTCCCTCTGGTAAAGGAGTGTGAGTAGTAAATACTACATGATTTTTAGTGTATTCAAGCCCATAATCCTCTATAAGTTTAAAGACAAGAGGTAGAGGATGAGGTTCGTTCATATGATAGAGTTTTACATTTTCACACTCTTTTATAACCTTATAACCTCCAACTCCTAAAACTATCTGTTGAGCAATGTGTAATATATTGTTAGCATCATACAACCTATGGGTTATTGTTCTTGAAAAGTCATCATTTTCTGGAATATCAGTGGTTAAGAAATATATTGGACATGTTCCAAAGATATCTTCTTCTAATTTATATGCCTTAACCCACACTGTATTATTGTTTATAGTAACTGGAACTTTTAGATTAATATCCTCTAAGAAATCATAATACTTCCTTATGTATTCAACTTTCATATTACCTTCTCTATCTCTCAATTGGTCATAGTATCCATAACTCCACAATATTGAAACTCCTACAAGAGGTTGATTTAATCTCTTAGCCGCTCTAAAATGGGAACCTGCTAAGAAACCTAAGCCCCCTGCATAAGTTTTTAAAGGTTGATGAATAGCAAACTCCATACAAAAATAAGCTGTTGGTTTCATAAATATCCCCACAAGTTTTATTTTTAATTTATAATAATGGTTTATAATAAACACTATTTCACACAACTATTATATAATAATTTACAATCTATATTTTTTCTCTGAACTATATATTAAATAAACAACTAATGCTCCACCTAATAAATCTAAAATTGATGTTACAGGAACTATCTGTGGAGCAAATATCTTTATAGACACCAAATAACACAGTAATGAGAGACACATTCCTACAAGCATTGATGCAGGAATTGTCCATCTATGATCAGATGTTCTCATAATAATTCTGGCTATATATGGAGAGGCAATACCAATAAATGGAATTAAACCTACAAATGGAATTATAGATCCTACAATAAATCCAGAAAGTAATAGAATTAATATTCTAACCCTTTTAATATTTAAACCAAAACTTTTTGCATAAGATTCTCCAAAAAGTAAGGCATTTAAGAACTTTGATAATAAATATGATGAAATTAAGAAAATTATTGAACATATAGCCATTAATTTTATGTCATTCCATCCAACACCAGTAAAACTTCCCTGTAAAAGCATCCAAAATTCTTGAATTTGCATATTTTCAGCAAAAGTTATAAGATAACTTTCAATTCCATAGTAGAAGTATGAAAATAGTAATGCACAAACCAATACACCAGTAACATCTCTAACTTTTGAAGCAAGTAATAATAAAACAACCAATGCCAAAGCTGCACCTATCCAACCACCAATTACATAGTTAGGTTTAGAAATATTTAAAATAAAATTTAAAGAAGTAAATGGAAATCTAAGAAATATAGCAATAGCAACTCCAAGTACTGCACCACTCGATATTCCTGTTGTATATGGAGATGCTAAAATATTTCTAAATAATGTTTGTAGTTTTAATCCTGAAACCGCTAAAACTCCACCTACTATTATGGCAGTTATTAGCGGAGGTATTCTAACATCCCATATTAACATATCTTTAAACTTATTTCCAGTAGTTCCATATAGTAGAAAATTCTTTACATCTTCAATACTTATAGATTTTGCATTTCCTCCTTTAAAAATTCCATATACAAATAAAGAAAAAGTAAGTAATATTAATATCAGAATAATAAAGATCTTCCTCATTTATATCCCCATCTTTTTTATTTTTAAGTAAATTATTATGGCAATTGGGGCTCCAATTAGTGATAAAGGACACATTAAAGGAAGTTCTTTACTCGTTGTTGGTATTACTACTCCTGGCCTAACGAGAATGTCTGATATAATTAAAAAAACTGCTCCAATTAACATAGCATTTGGAATTACATAGATATGTTTTGAAGTTCCACACAACAATCTTGCAACTATTGGACACATAAATCCAATAAATCCTATTGGTCCTACACATGCTACAACAGTTGCTGTAATCATACAAGATATTAGAATAATAAAAATTCTCAATTTTTTTATATCAACTCCTACACTTTTTGCATACATTTCTCCAAGTAAGTAAGAATCAAGGTATTTTGACATAAGATAGGTTATAGAGCAACATATAACTACAAAAATACTCATAATTATTGCTTCCTTCAAAATTAATGAATTTAAAGAACCATATCTCCACATTAGAAAACTTGCTAAAACTTCATTATTAACTCCAAGAAAATTACTAAATGCAATGACAATTGTAATTAACCCAGATGATATATAGTCAATCATAAGACCTACAATTAAAAGCGTAGTAATTTGTTTAACCTTCTTTGCAAGGGCTAAAACAATAAACATAGACACTAGTGAGCCTAAATATGCAGATATTATAAATCCCCAAATAGATTGTGGTATTCCAAGTTTAAATAACAATGAGGTAAATATATAGAGAGCAACTCCTAATGAAGCTCCACCTGATACTCCTATTAAATAGGGATCAGCAAGTGGATTTCTAAATAAACTTTGCATTAACAAGCCTGCAATAGCCAATCCCATTCCTGCAAATATAGCTCCAAGAGCTCTTGGTATTCTACATTTTATAATTTTATCATAAATAGGATTTCCAGTAGTTCCCTCTACTAAATAATTGTAGAATTTTTTTGGCTCTATTTTAATAGTTCCAGTAGTTATACTTAGTATTGATAAAAAAAATATTGATAATAAAAGAAACGATATAAGCAAAGATACTCTAATTTTTAAACTAATTTTTGAAATGTTATCACCCTACATTTTCTGTAATTTTATACTTCGATAATTATATTAATAACTTCCAAGTTATTAGCGATAGTAATACTTACTATTCTATCTTATTATTAATTAAAGTTATCTTAAACTACTATTAAAATTAATATTAATAACAAACTTTTTAAAGTTTATTAAATTGAGAGGGATAATATGATAGTTAAATGCCCTATTTGTGATGGAACTGGTAAAAAAATAGTTAAATATAGAATATGTCCTGTATGTGAGGGAACTGGATACATAGATGAATTTTCTCCAAAAAGACATATAAAAAGAGTTTCTAAGAGAGCAAAATATGACTTAGATTATGGAGAAATAGAGTGTCCAAAGTGTAAAGGAACAGGAAAAGTTCCAATTTATGCAAAATGTGATTTTTGTGGAGGTAGTGGGAAGGTAGTTAAATGTGACAGATGTGGAGCAATAATTGGAAAGTATCCTGACTTTAAAGATAGAACTTTATGTGATAAATGTTTAAAAGAGGAGGAAGAAAGAAAGAAAGGATTAAGAAATGTTTATGTGTTTGATGAGTTAGCTACATTTTACGATGTAGAGCCGGGTAAGTTTTACAAAGGTGTTGTAACAAGAATTGAAAAGTATGGAGCATTTATTAACTTAAACGATCAAGTTAGAGGACTTTTAAGACCAAGAGACATGATAAGTTTAAAATTAGAGGATTTAAATGTTGGCGATGAGATTATTGTCCAAGCAATAGATGTTAGACCAGAAAAGAGAGAAATTGACTTTAAATATATCCCACTAACAACTTATGATTTAGTTAAATATGAAAAAGAGATTCCTATTTCTCAAATAAAAGATATAACCAAAAATTTAGTTGAAATGAGAGATCAAATAGTTCATATAAGAGGAGAAGTAGTCCAAATAGTTCAAACTCCTGGACCTACTGTATTTACTATAACTGATGGAACTGACTTTACGTGGGTGGCGGCATTAGAGATTGCTGGTTTAAGGGCTCATCCAGAAGTTAAAGTTGGGGATATAGTTGATGTTATAGGTAGGGTTACAATAAGGGAAGGTAGATTACAAATTGAAAGAATAAAACTTGTAAAATTAGAAGGTAAAGAGGCAGAAGAAATTAAGAAAAAAATAGAGGCAGAAATAGATAAAAGAGCAGAGCCAGCAAGAGATATAAAATTCTTAGTTAAAAGTGAGGTTTTAGAAAAATTAAGACCAAAAATGGCTGATGTTGCTAAAAGAATTAGAAAAGCAGTTTTAGATGGAAGACCAATAATTATTAGACATCACGCTGATACAGATGGTTACTGTGGAGGAATAGCCTTAGAGAAGGCAATACTGCCAATAATTGACCAATTCGCCATAGATGTCGATGCAATATGGCACTTCTTCAAAAGAAGACCTTCAAAAGCTCCATTCTATGAGTTAGAGGATGTAACAAAAGATTTAGTATTTTCCATAGAAGATTCATTAAAATTTGGGCAAAAATTACCTTTGATTGTGTTAATTGATAATGGAAGTACTGATGAGGATATTCCTGCTATATCAAAGGCAAAGGCTTACGGTATTGAAGTTATAGTTATTGATCACCACTACCCTGGAGAGGTTGTTGATGGTAGAGTAGAAGTTGATGACTATGTCGATGCTCATGTAAATCCTTACTTAGTTGGTGGAGATAGCAATTTAACAGCAGGAGTTTTAGGAACTGAGATAGCAAGGATGATTAATCCAGATGTTGAAGATGAAATAAAACATATTCCTGGAATAGCAGTTGTTGGAGATCACGCCAAAGGAAATGAAGTAGAGGAGTATGTAAAAATAGCAATTGAGAGATTGACTGAACTAAGTAAAAAGTATGGCAAAGGAAGAGAATATGATAGAGAATATTTAGAAAAAATATCCTTATGTATGGATTTTGAAGCATTTTATTTAAGATTTATGGATGGAAAGGGAATTGTTGATGATATATTGGCAACAAACATAAAAGAATTTAAGAGACACGAGGATTTAATTGAAATATTATATGAACAAGCAATAAAGATGGTTGAAAGACAGATGAAGGCAGTAATACCTGCATTAAAAACAGAGTTCTTAGAGAATGGAATTATATTAAATACCTTAGATGTTGAGAAATATGCCCACAAATTTACTTTCCCACCACCAGGAAAAACAACAGGATTTGCTCATGACTACATAGTTCAAAAGTATGGTGAAGACAAGCCAATTATAACATTATCCTATGGTCCTGACTTTGGAGTTGTTAGAGCAACAGACGCAGTTCATGAAAAATACAACTTTAATTTAAACTTAATAGTTGAGCAGTTAATGGAAGAGATTCCTGAAGCATCTTTAGATGGAGGAGGTCATGAGTGTGCAGGTAGTTTAAAATTTGTGGAGGGATTGAGAAATAAAGTAATTAGTAGATTTATAGAAATTATTAGAAATATGAAGCCAAAAGAGTAAATTAAAAACTTTTTTATTTAGCTCTATTTATTGATTTAATTGAATATTCAGTTTTTAAAGTCTTTTACTCATTTCATATAAAAAGATTGATAAATTCCCCAATGCTCCAATTTCATTTTCTACAATATATCTTCCTAATCCTTTTTCTAACTCTAACTGCGTAAATCCTGTTGATGCTCCACAGAAAACAATTAAATCATTTTTTCCAACTTCGTCAAAATTTAGTTTTTCTTCACAAATATTTTTATTTCCTATTAAAAATACTTTTTCTGGTCTTAAAACTTCTATAGCGTCATCCAACTCCTCAAAGAATAAAACATTTTTACCTAATTTATATGCCATCTTGTGCAATGTAGGAACTCCACTTTGTGCCGCTGAAGCCGTTGCCTTCGTTACAACTATTGTGTTTATGTCAAACCCATATGCAATTCTACCAAACTCCTCTACTTGCTTAGCACTGTATGTATTATGTAAGCAGATAAACATTTTTTCACCTTTATTCTTTTTTAGTTTTTTATTATTATAAGACAGATTATTTATTCTAAAATATTTTATTTTAAGTTTTCTTTAACTACCTTAGCTATAGCTCTACTCAAAGATACTGGAACACTCTCTTCCGAACCTTTTAGTAAAAGCTTCACCAAAACATAACACCTCCTCGCTTACGCTCGGAGGTGTAACTTTATAAATTATTTTTAATTTCTCGTGCTATAGCTCTACTTAAAGCTACAGGAACACTTTCTCCAATCTGATTATAGCAACTTCTTATACCTCCTGCAAATAGATGATAATCAGGATAACTCATTAATCTCGCTTGTTCTCTTGGTGTTAATAATCTATCTTCATAAGGATGGATAAAGAATCTCTTACCCATAACAGTTTCAGACAATTTAAGAGGATGTAATCTTATATAATTACCTAATCTTCTATTTGCCCCTTTGAAATATATAAAAGCATCTCCCCAACCTAATTTATGAACTCTCTTCCTAAACCTTGCTGGTAAAGCGGCAAATTCATGATTTGGGATGTCTCTACCTTTATACATTAAATCTCCTATTGCCTCAATAACAGTTTTTGGTTCTTTCTTTTCAGGATTAATTTCTATATTTGATACAAAAACTCTTCTTCTTACAGATGGATTTCCATAATCTTCTGCTCTTAAGATATTGAAATATACATCCTCATAGCCAACTTCTCTAAACTCCTTTATTATTTCTCCTCTAACTTCTTTAATTCCAGGAACATTTTCCATAACAAATATTTTTGGTTGTAAATCTCCTACTATCCTTATAAATTCTAAAACTAACCTTCCAGTTTCATCTTTATACAATCTATCATAGGGATTTTTTTCTCTCTTAGGATTAGCCCCTGTATATCCTTCACAAGGAGGTCCTCCAATAATAACATCTACTTTTTTATTTTTACAGAATTTTTTTATATCTAAGGAATGTATCTCCCTAATGTCATCGTTAATAACTATTGGCTTTAATTTTTTAGTTTTCTCATTTAATGTTCCCAATCTTCTTAACCACTTTATATCTTCATCTTCAAAAGGAAATTTGAATGGGTAACTTCCTACATAGCCTTTTAATTCCTTTAATCTATATTCTCCATCTCTCACTTTTTCATATATCTCTCCATTAAAGTTTAATGCATAGGAAAAAGCGGCATCTTCATCTAATTCAATAGCCACCAATGGTTCAAAACCTTCCTCTACAAAACCTCTTGAAAATCCCCCACATCCACAAAATAAGTCTATAAATTTCAACCTTATCACCAAAATAAATATTTTCCAATTCAAAAATATAAAATTAATTAGATAAAAATTAACACTAAATAAATAAAATATCATATCAAAAATATATCTTAAGTTTAAATTAATTTTAAAGTAAAATAGGAAAAAATTTTATAATTTGGTTGTTATAGTTTTTTACTCTTTTGCGGCTTGAGCTTTCTTTAACTCAGCTTTCATATCTTGATATACTTTAGTCCACTTTAATTTTCTTGGGTTTCTTCCCATTCTATAACTTTTCTCACACTTTGATGAGCAGAAATATAATACTGTTCCATCTTTTTCTACAACCATTTTTCCTTTTCCAGGCTCAATTTCATATCCACAGAAACTGCAAACTTTCCACTCTGGCATAGTTCTTCACCTTAAAATTAATTTTTTAATGTTTTATCTTTTTCTGTCTAATGGTCTTGCTTCTCTTTCTGTTTCTCTTAACATAATTATATCTCCTACTTTTACTGGCCCTTTAACGTTTCTAACTAAAACTCTTCCAGTATCTTTGCCCCCTAAAATTTTACATCTAACTTGGATAATCCCTCCAGTAACTCCTGTTCTACCAATTACTTCAATAACTTCAGCTGCTACTGCCTCTTTATATACAAATTCGTCTTCCATCCTCATCACCTAATAATAAAAATGTTAATATATTTATATCTTAAAAGAAAATTTAAAGGTTTAATATAAAAAATCTATAAAAAAGTGATAATTCATACTTTTTATTTTTTAACTTTATATCATCATGTTTTTATTGTTTTAAAGCATTTATTTTTTCAATTAGCGCTTTAAATTCTTCTGGATCTCCTTCGTTGATAATAGCCACTGATGATGCTGCAACTTCCAATCCAGCAGCTTTACCTAAATCTTGTTTTGATGCTACATAAGCATAAGGAATTCCTTTTTCTTCACATAAGTATGGTAAATGAGCAACAACTTCTTCTGGTTTAACATCTTCAGCGATTATAACTAATTTTGCAATTCCTCTCTCTACTGCTTTTGTTACCTCATTTGCTCCTTTTTTGATTTTTTGAGCTTTTGCTACAGCGTCTAATAATTCTTTTTGAATTTCTTCTGGAACTTTAAACTTTACATAAACTGCCATATTTTCGACCTCCTTCATCTTTTTATTTTTCAGTCATTGGTTAAGAAGGTATAACAACTTAATTATTTTTAGTATATAAAACTTTTGGATTTATAAAATTCTTTCAATTGGCACTATTAATATATCTCTTGCTCCTAAGGCGTTAAGTTTAGGAACTAAATTAAATATTTCATCTTCATTAACAACTGCGTGAATAGCCACCATATTATCGTCAGATAAAACTTTTGCAACAGTAGGGCCACTCATTCCAGGAATTAACTTTTTTATTTCTTCAACTTTATCCTTAGGAGCGTTCATCATAATTAATCTCTTAGTCTCTGCAAATAATGCACTTTTTATCGCCAATACAATTTTATTTATTTTATCTCTCTTTTCTTTATCTTTTAGACTATTTTTATTTGCTATTAACCTTGTAGTTGATGATACAATTTCTTCAATAACCTTTAATCTATTTAACTTTAACGTAGTTCCTGTAGATGTTAAATCACTTATTATATCCGCTACTCCTATAAATGGGGCTATCTCTGTGGCTCCGCTAAGTTCAATAATCTCAACTTTTTTATTTAATTTTTCAAAAAATTTTCTTGTTAAATTTGGAAATTCTGTTGCTACTCTCATACCATCCTTTATATCATCAACACTATTAATATTTGAGTCTTCTGGAGCGGCTAAAACTAATTTTGCAAATCCAAAACCAAAATCTAATAAAAACTCAACTTTATCCTCTACATTTCTCTCTAACACTAAATCATATCCTGTAACACCAACATCAGCAACACCATCAGCAACGAATTCTGGAATATCTCTTGCTCTTGCAAACATTACCTTAATATCCTCATCTACTGTATTTGCAAATAAACTTCTACCTTGAACAGTAATTTTTAAACCTGCCTTTTCTAAAACTTTCATAACGGGTTCTGAAATCCTTCCCTTATTTGGTAAAGCAAACATTATCATTCTATCCCATTATATTCTATCTTTTTTTTAATTTATTTTTTATTTTTAATCTTTTTCTCAGAATTTCTTTTTTTACTTCTTCTCCACTTGCTCTAAGTAGATTTGAGACACTTCTTGGTATTTTTCCATTGTCAGATAATACCTTTGCGATTATTGTAGAGAGTAAAAATATCGCATATATATGCTCTGCTTTAGTCCTATGAATGTGATGGGGATAAATATTTAAGTCATCATACTCTTTAAATTCATCATTACTACAGTTATATTTTTTTTCAATGTATTTTCTTAAATAAACAAGTAGTTGATGTAACTGAATAAGTTCATCTTTATGCATTTAAATCACCAAAAGAGATAATTCTCAAGTTTGCTGGCTTTTTTATTATTTTGGCATCATTACAAAAAATTAAGTTAGTTTTTTCATATAAAATATCTACTAACTTTTGATTTACAGTTCCTTTAATTATAATGGCATCAAATAGGTCATAGTGAGATATATTAGATATCAATTCATTAAGATTTACAATTTTCTCTTCACCATTATAAATTACTAAAACTTCAGAATCTTTTAAATTAACAAATTTCTCATAATATTTTTTATATTTTATATGTTTTAATGTTTGTGGATATTTTTCTATATTATTTTCTATATCAGAATCTGTTTTTACTGTTGAAATAATATCAACATTAGTATTATTGTTATTATTATCAGCAGCATATAAAAATTTTTCATATTCAAGTTTATCCCTATTTTTCTCACTACATAATTGTTGGGTTAAAAAATGTTCTACTGGAATTTTACTTCTTAAACATTTTATTATCTCCTTTTTAGAAAGTTCTTCAACTTCTTTTCCAGGAGGAGCTCTTGCTATAAAATCAACATCACAAACTTGTAGTAATTCTTTTAAAATAAGTTCTCCTCCTCTATCTCCATCTGTAAAGATGGTTACTATCTTTTTTTTACTAAGCTCTATTATGGTTTTAGGAACTGATGTTCCCTCAACTGCTATGACATTTTTAAAACCACATCTTAATAAATTTAAAACATCCGCCCTTCCTTCAACTACAATAATATCGTCAGATATATCAACTGCTGGTCCAGCAGGTAGTTTTTCAGGACCATATTCAATAATTTCTCCCATTCTTACGCTTTCTTTAACCTCCTCAATTATTGTATTTACATCAATATTACTCATTAACTGCTTTAATATCTCCTTAGCTCTTTCAATAATATATTCTCTCTTTTTCTTTCTAATATCTTCAATATCTACTACTTTAACAGTAGCTACACATGGCCCTACCCTATCTATTGTCTCCAAGGTAGCCGCCAGTATAGAAGTTTCTATTTTATCTAAACTTGAAGGAACAGTAATTTTAGCAATAGACTTTCCGTTTATATTAGTTAATTCTACATCAATCCTTCCTATTCTCCCAGACTTTTGTAATTCTTTTAAATCTAATTCATCTCCTAAAAGTCCCTCTGTTTGTCCAAATATTGCTCCAATAACGTCATGTTTCTCAACATAACCATCAGCAATAAGTTCAGCATGAATTATATACTTAGTAGTCCCCAAATTATTCATAATCATCACCAGTAATAATTTTGATTCTCACCAAAGAATAGTAATCTCTCAATGATATTAATAAAACAAATCAAAGTATAAAAAATTATTTTTATGTGTATAAGTGTTACTAAATTTAAGAAAATTAAATAAGTTTTATAAGATGTTTTAGTACACTATTACAGTCTATTATGCTAATAAACGACTAAAAATATTTTAAAAAATATTTTAATATTACATTTTTATTTAAAAACTTTTATATATTTCAATCTTATGACCGAAAATTATATATATAAGTTTTGAGTATGTTATTCTTGCTTACAACCGCTCAAATGAGCGGCCTTGGTGTAGCCTGGTAACACACGGGCCTGCCACGCCCGGACCCCGGGTTCAAATCCCGGAGGCCGCACCACTGAATTTGAGTATCTGTTAAATAAGCGCCGGTGGTGTAGCCTGGTATCACTCTGGCCTTCCAAGCCAGCAACCCGGGTTCAAATCCCGGCCGGCGCACCATTTTTTATTTTTGAACAATATATTTATAGAATTAAATCAACAAATTAACTTTTTTAATTCTTTGTGAGATTATGAGGGTCAATTTAAAACTTAAATTAGACATTCCAAAAGAAGTTTGTAAAAGTTTAGAGGTTGATAACTATATTAAAGATGATATTACGATTAAATTACAATGTGAAAAAGAGCCAATATTATATGTTAAAACCCATTCTATCGGTTCTTTAAAGTCAATTTTAGATGATTTTTTCAGATGTTTAGATGTCAGTATGAAAACTTATTATTTAACAAAAAAAGATAAAGATGAAAAACTTGTAATAAGAAATGTAATTAAGGATGACTTAGATAGTTTTTTAAATTTATATTTTAAAGCATATAGAGGTTTTGATAAATACTATTACAAGACAAGAAGATGGGCTAAGTGGTATTTTAAGTGGTTAATGAAAAGAGATAAGGATGGATTTTTTGTCTGTGAAATTAACAATAAACCAGTTGGATTTATAGGTTGTGATTGTAATTGGATTAGTAATATAGAGAAAAGAGATGTTGCTGAAATACATGAAATATTTGTAGATCCAGATTATAGGGGTAGAGGAATAGGTAAATTGTTAATGAACAAGGCAATAGATTATGCTAAAAAAAGAGGAAAAGATTTAGTTGAACTATGGGTTGGGGTAGAAAATAAAAATGCAAGAGAATTTTACAAAAAATTAGGATTTGAAGAAAAAGAAGTGGTTAAAGAATGGCTAAGAATGATAAAAAGGCTATAAATGATTGTAATAATTATGAGGATTAACTTTAAATATAAAAATTTAATCTTATCTTTTTTATCTATTGTTTAAGGTGATACATAATGAGAAACATAATTGTAAAAAAATTAGATATTGAGCCAATAGAAGAAAGAGAGGTTGAGATCGTTGAAAGAAAAGGGTTGGGACATCCGGATTCAATTTGTGACGGTATAGCAGAAAGCGTTAGTAGGGCATTATGTAAAATGTATATTGAAAAATTTGGAACTATTTTGCACCACAATACAGATCAGGTAGAACTTGTTGGAGGTCATGCTTATCCAAAGTTTGGTGGAGGAGAACTTGTAAGTCCAATATATATTTTATTATCTGGTAGAGCCACAATGGAAATCTATGATAGAGAAAAGAACGAAATTATTAAATTGCCTGTTGGAACTACAGCAGTTAAAGCCGCCAAAGAATACTTAAAAAAGGTTCTAAGAAATATTGATGTTGATAAAGATGTAATTATTGATTGTAGAATTGGACAGGGGAGTATGGATTTAATAGATGTTTTTGAAAGGCAAAAAAATAAAGTTCCTTTGGCAAATGATACATCATTTGGTGTTGGCTACGCTCCATTATCAACAACTGAAAAATTAGTTTTAGAAACAGAGAGATTTTTAAACAGTGATGAATTAAAAAAAGAAATTCCAGCAGTAGGAGAGGATATAAAAGTTATGGGTTTAAGAGAAGGGAATAAGATAACTTTAACTATTGCTATGGCTGTTGTTGATAAGTATGTTAAAAACATAGAGGAATATAAAGAAGTTATTAGAAAAGTAAAAGAAAAAGTTGAAGATTTGGCTAAAAAAATAGCAAATGGATATGAAGTAGAAGTAAATATAAATACTGCAGATGATTATGAAAGAGGAAGTGTCTATTTAACTGTTACAGGAACTTCTTCAGAAATGGGAGATGATGGTTCTGTTGGTAGAGGGAATAGGGTTAATGGATTAATAACACCATTTAGACCTATGAGTATGGAAGCGGCGAGCGGTAAAAACCCAGTAAATCATGTTGGAAAGATTTATAATATATTAGCTAACTTAATAGCAAATGATATAGCAAAATTAGAAGGAGTTAAGGAGTGTTATGTAAGAATATTGAGTCAAATTGGTAAGCCAATAAATGAACCAAAGGCATTAGATATAGAGATTATAACAGAAGATGGTTATGATATAAAGGATATTGAGCCAAAGGCAAAAGAAATCGCCAATAAATGGTTAGATAATATTATGGAAGTTCAAAAAATGATAGTTGAAGGGAAAGTAAATACATTCTAAATCTAAAAATACAAAAAAAATAATTTTTTATAATTTCTTAGAAATTTCTATAATATCTTCAACAATTTTTTCAAAATGTTTTGCTTTTTCTGTTTCTTCAAAGTCATCTTTTAGGAAATATATTCCATCAAGTTCGTATTCTAAAATTATCCTCATTTTTTTAGGCTTTCCATTAGGACATTTATATGAAATTTCATTATCTTTATCTGGAGTAGCTAAAAATACCTTTATATGGGAAGTTACAGGAGATTCTTTTAATTTTAGTTTCCAATATGTTGTTTCGAATCCTCTTTCTCTAAAAGAATTTTTAACTGAAATAATTGCTATTATTCTCACATTATTATTTTCAACTTTATAAACGATAATATCTGCATCTGGAAGGAATAAGTATTTGCCGTAACTTACTGCTATCAATCGTTTAACTTTATCTAACTCTTCAGATAGATTTTGACTACTTAAAACTTTGTCTGTTGTTACTTTTAATTCACTATTTTCTAAGAATTTTTTGAGAAGATTATAAATTACATCTTGAATTCTATGACCAATATAGGTTCTCCACGATTGATTTGCCTTATTTATCGCATCATCTTTGGAAAAACCTTGTTTTAAATATTCTTCAACTTTATTTTTGATGTATTTTTCTCTTTCTTTTTCTAAAATCTTAGATATGTTGGTTATCTCCATAATATACCCTCCAAAGTGCAACATTCTCTTGTTATTCTTTTTATTGCTAATTCAAAATATTTTTCGTCTATTTCCACACCAATAGCTTTTCTTCTTAATTTATATGCAGCTATTGCTGTTGTTCCACTACCTAAAAATGGGTCTAAAACAGTATCCCCCACATAGCTAAAAAGTTTAATACATCTTTTTGGGAGTTCTAATGGAAACGGTGCAGGATGTCCTATTCTTTTTTTACTCTCTCCTGGAAAAGTCCATAAACCATTTGTCCATTCAATAAATTCTTCTTTTGTTATATCAGATTCTCCTTTTGAAAGCTTTTTCCAACTTTCTTTATATAATACTACAATAGTTTCAACTGGGGTAATAACATAAGGGGCAGAGGCACTCATAAAGCTGCCCCATGCTGTTCTTCTTGATATATTTTGTTCATTCCATATAATTGTTGTTTGATATTTAAATCCAACATCTAAAGCAATTTTGACTATATCCCCATAAACTGGTTTTATACCTCCCTTATTTTTATCTAACGGAATGTTCAAACAAAGTCGTCCATCTCTTTTTAAAAGTGTTAATGCCTTTTTTAACCATTGTTTTGTCCAATCTAAGTATTCTTCATAGGGAATTGTATCATCGTGTTGGTTGTAGTCAATTCCTACATTATAGGGAGGAGAAGTAACTATTAAATCAATACTCTTCTTAGGCAAATTCACATTTAAAAAATCGTCATTTATTAGAGTTATTCCATTGATTTTATTCCAGATTTTCACAATAATCACCATTACTTAAAGATTAGAACTAAAAATGGATTTAAATTTTTAATAAAATGAGGAAAATTTAGTAAAATTAAAAAGAGAAGATAATATCTAAAGTTAATTGTTTATCCAATGTATCTTAAATCTTCATCACTTGGTGGTTTTGCTTGAGCTGCCTTTAACATCTCTTCTTCAAACTTTTTAATCTTTTCAATAAACTGCTCCATACCCTTAGCTCTTTTCTCTAACTCTGTCATATCAACTTCTATATTTTCAAGTTTGCAGAATTTTTCTAAAACAGCCTTTGCCGCATTTGGATCAATTAAATAACCAGGAGTTTCTCCCATTAAGCAAATTCCGGGAATTCCATTTAAGTCTGCAAACATTAGCATTAAACCAGCAGCTCCAACAATCCCTCCTCCATCTGTTCTGAACAAAATTCCATGCTCTTTAAGTTTTTCAGCAAGTTCTTTTGATGTTGTGGCTCCATAAACCTTAATTTCTTCACATAACTTTCCAACACCAAAACCACCTAATGTATAAACGAAATTTGCCCCATACTTTATTCCAATTTTTACGATTTCTTCTGCTAAATGATACTGTCCTATAGAGGATAATGCCTGAGTATTACCTAAAACAACTATCATTGGCTTTGGCTCTCTTATGGCATAAAATTTAGCACTCATATACTCAATTGTTCCATCATCCCTAACTAAAACTTGTGGAGGGAAATCATAACAGAACAACTCTAAAAATAATTCTCCATTAAATTCATGAACTAAATGCTCAGCCGCTAATCTACCAACGTGTCCAATTCCAGGTAATCCTTCAATTAATAGAGCATTTTTTAGAGGTTCAATCTCTTTTATAACTCTTGTAATAATCTTAACCATATGGCATCACCTTAATAATTTTATTATCCTTAAAGTTTTTTATAAGTTTTTGCAAATTTTCTTATGAAAGTTATTTCATCATTATTAATATTCAGTTTTCCTCTAATTGTTTTTGATATTTTACCTTCACCAAATAATAATGCAATTGCCCCAGTAAAGTTTTTAGTAGTTTTTTTTATCTTTGCCTTATCAAAGTCAATAATGTAAGTTTTTTCATTGGTTATTAAAAAATGTCTTCCCCCTTGAATTTCTTTATGCTCTATTCCAAGGTTGTCAAGTTTTAAAGTAATCCTTAATATATCTTCAACAACCTTTAATAATTTATTTTTTTCTAACTTATCTACTGCTGACTTTAACTCCTCCCCATCTATAAATTCCATAATTAAATAATCTTCACCATAGTCATAAACTTTTGGTGCAATGTTATATTTTTCTAACATCTTTAAAATCATTGCCTCATTTTTTATAGTATTTTTTGGACTATCCTTTCTTGGAATTTTTATAGCCACCTCTTTATTATTGTATATTCCTTTTAATACAACCCCCTTATGTCCCTTTCCTAAGACATCTATAATTTTTACTTTTTTAATCTCCTCTAATTTATTTAAGACATCTATATTTAATATATTTTCTGGAATTTTTTTTAAAATCTCCTCTTTAATTTTCAATCACCTATTAAAGTGTTTAATTAAACCATAGATTGCATATATTAAACATAATAATAAGGCAAAGTGAGGAATTCCAAACATTGCTAAAATTAAAGATATTGCAAACATGTAAATAAATATTTTCTTTGGATATTTTGGGTATTTTACATCACTAATCATTAGTAATCCCACAAATATGGCAAATATTGAATCTATCATTTTATTATTAATTAATTGACAAAAACTTACAACTAATAAAGCCCCAGCCGGTATTGGTAGTCCAATAAAGCCCTTAACATTCAATATTCCAAATCTCGCCAATCTCAAAGCACCGCAAAGGCAGAATATTATGGCAGATATTAAAGATAATGTAGATTCATAATTAGTATATAATAAATATGCGGGAGCCACTCCAAAACTAACGACATCTGAAATACTATCAAGTTCAGCCCCGAAGTCAGAGACAGTATTTGTTTTTCTCGCAACATAGCCATCTAAGGAATCAAAAATAACTGCTAAATAAACAAAGGAAAAACTATTTAAAAATATTGCTAAGAGACCAGAGATAATATTTAGCATTGTTACATAATCTGATACTGTTAAGATTTTTCTAATATTAAACATAAGTATCCCATCTAATTTTTAATCCTCTAAATTTTCAATAAGTTCAACTATATTTTTAAATCCTTCCTCTTCACTAATAACTCTCCCTCTGACTTCTCTCAATATTCTTTGGATTGAAAATTTATATCCTCTATTGTATTTATGATAAACTTTTAGCAAAGGGCAACCATAAGATGATTTTATAAAAATTTTATTATTTTTTAATATCTCTCTTTCTTCATCCTTAGTTAGAGCAAAAAAAGAAGGTAAATTAAACCTAAAAATATTATTGTCTATCTTATATAGTGATAGATATCCAAACGCTAATAAATCTCCAAATATAACAAATTCTACCTTAACTTTCTTTGCATAATTTAAAACAGATTCTTCAATGATTTTGTGACATCTACCGCAGGGATGAAATCTCCCCTCAACAACCTTTTTATAAACATCTTCTAAATCAATGTCTATAAATTCCAAATCTACCTTTAAATGTTTAGCCAAACTTTTAATATTTTTTTTCATATCATCAGTTATTATATATTTTGAATAGCAAGAAACAGCCTTTACATTAAATATTTGTTTGGCAATTATTAAGGATGTTGTGCTATCAACTCCACCACTGAATGCAATTACAGATTTTGGTTTTTTCTCTTCCTCAATAGAGATTTTATAAAAATCCTTTTCTCCATTTAATCTCCTTAAAAGCATATTTTTTAAAGCATATTTTACATTATTATTTAAATTTAATTTTTCTAAAATTTCCAAAGAATTTTTTAATCTTAATTCAATCAATTTTTTATTTATTTTTTCTTCAATAATTTTTTCTATTTCCATATTTATAACCTAAACTTATATAAAATTATAAATAGTTAATAGATTAATATTTCTAATATTTGGCGATGATGACAATTTCGCTATCTGATTTGTATATGATGACTACTCCCGCAGCTGAGCCAAACCTTTTTTAAATTCTCTTTAAATATTCATCAACATCATAATCTACCTTTTCAAACCATATTTTATTATCTTTTATAATTATATTTCCTCTCCATTCTTCTTTACTTTCTGGATAATCTTCTCTATAATGTGCTCCTCTACTTTCCTCTCTATACAAGGCTGATTTTGTAACTAATTTAGCAACGGTAATCATATTTTTTAATTCAAAATATTTTTGCATGTCAATTATTCCACTAACTTTAACATATTTTATATTTTTTTCAATTTCTTCAATTTTTTTTAGACCTTTTTTTAAACCTTCTTCACATCTAACAATAGATACATAATCCCACATTACTTTTTTTAAATCTTTAATTAAATTGTAAAGATTTAAATTTCCTTCTAAGTCATTTACTTCTTCTTTAAATTCTTTAATTAAATCCTCTACATTAATATATTCAAATTCACAATTTTCAACGAATTCCTTTGCTGATTTTCCAGCGATAGAACCAAAAACTTGAGTATCTGCCAAGGCATTTCCTCCTAATCTATTAGCCCCATGAATTCCACCAGTAACTTCTCCACAAGCAAACAATCCCTCTATATTAGTTTCACATTTTTCATTAATTCTCAAACCTCCCATAAAATGATGAGCGGTTGGAGAGACAATCATTGGCTCCTTTCTAATATCAATTCCAATCTTTAAAAATTGTTTAAGCATTGTCTCTAATTTTTTCTCAATAACTTCGTTAGGTAAGTGGGATACATCCAAATAAACTCCTCCATTAACTCCTCTACCTTCTTGAATCTCTTTATAAATAGCTCTTGCAACTATATCCCTTGTGGATAACTCCATTCTTTCCTTGTCGTATCTTGCCATAAATCTTTCTTTATTTTTGTTATATAGTATTCCTCCCTCTCCTCTCACAGCCTCTGTAACTAAGATTCCTGAACCCACTATGCCAGTTGGATGAAATTGAACCATTTCCATATCTATAAGTTCAGCTCCTTCATTATATGCTATAGCAAATCCATCTCCAACCTTTTGAATAGGATTTGATGTTACAGGATAGAGTTGTCCAGCTCCTCCAGTTGCCAATATTGTTGCCTTTGCAAATATTGGAAATATATCTCCAGTTTTCAAATCTAAAAAAATAGCTCCATAGCATCTATTATTATTTACAATTAACTTTATTGCCATAACATCTTCTAAGATTTTAATCCTTTCAAATTTTGATATATATTCCATCAAACCTCTCATTATTTCATGTCCAGTTCTATCTCCACAGTAACATGTTCTATTAAAACTCTGCCCTCCAAAAGGTCTCTGAGCTATAAAACCATTTTCATCCCTATCAAATAGACAGCCGAACTTTTCTAAGTTTAAAAGTTCCTTAGGAGCATTTTTTACTAATATTTCCACTAATTTAGGGTTATTTATAAATCCTCCACCTTTTACTGTATCATAAAAATGCTTTTTAAAACTATCCTTTGGATTAAATACTGCATTATAACCTCCTTCAGCCATTACTGTGCATCCACTTTTTCCAAATAATCCTTTTACTGCTATTATAACATCTTTATTTCTACATTCTATTGCCGCTCTAACTGCTGAACCTCCTCCACCTATAATTAGAATATCAGTTTTCATCTTATCACCAACAATAAGATTAAGGATAAATAAACATAAATAAGTTATCTAAATTTTAATATTTATCAAACAAAAATAGGAAAATAAATGAAATTTTTAAGGTGATAATAATGGATGTTATAATTAAAGCAAAGGTAAAGCCAACTGAGGATAAATATAAAGTTAAAAAGGCAATATTAAACATATTTCCAAAGGCAAAACTTAATTTTGTTAAAGGAGAGGATGAATTTGGTAAGTGGGAAGGAGTTACTAAGAATGTAGAGAAATTTAAAGAAATTTTGAGACGGCAGGCAATTTTAGACACTGCAAGAATGGTTTTAGAAAAAGGAATTATGGAAAGTTCAACTAAATTTTACTTAAATAAGCAAGCTGCCTATGTAGGGGCGGTAAATTTTGACATAGATACACATGGAGGAATTTTTGTAAAAATAGTTGCTGATAAAAATGAAGATATTATAAAAATTATAAAAGACATTGCTCCAAGAACAAAAGGAGGAGTTATAATTAATGAGGATGAATTAGAAACTGTAAAAGAAACTAATAATACAGAAACTGAATTTAAAAAGAGTGAATAAATATTGAACCAAATTTTAAGATTATTGAGTTACTGTTTTAAAGCTTTCTTCTTCTTATATTCAATACATACTTTCCCAATGTAAATTCCAAGAATTATAACAGATACCATTATCCAAAAATTTAGTGGAAATCCTAATATTTTAAAATGCTCTAAGATTTCCTCTTTCCCAGAAGTTATTAATAAGACATGAGTCGCTTCTAAGGCATAGACACCAAAGATTCCAATTTCAAGAATTTCCATTGCCTCTCCAATGGCTACTTGATATTTTGTGTTTTCAGCCAATTGGTTTGCTATATTTCTCTCCAAATCTTCTGATATCGTTGTTAGTAATCTTGTTAAACTTGTAGCCAATTTTTCATTACTTTCTAAGATATTCTCTATTTCGATGATTCTATAAACAAGTCGTTTTATTTTTCTTTCTGCCTCAACCTTTTCTAAGAGCATTAGGTCAAAATCTCCAAAGTTGGGAGGGTAGTTATTATCTAACAATTCAATAATCTCTTTTAAATATCCACAGACAATTTCTATAACTGACAGTTCTCTATCTATTCTACTTAACTCTCCTCTAATATCTCCAATTTTTTCCAAATTTATTCCTGATTCGAGAGTTCTACTTATAATTTCTAACTTTGAGGCAATACTATTTAATTTATAAAACAAATCTCTTGAAACTCCTGTAATACTCCTTATGAATGGATAATAACATATAAATCTCTCAAACTTCTCTGGATTTGGACTTGAAATTAATATTCCAAAATCTCCAAAGATTATTAAACTATCATCTATATTAATAATATTTTTTACCTGACCTATAACTTGATTAATTTCGGGTAAAGATTCCTCAGTTATGTTTATTTTTGTCTCTGTTAAAATTGTAACATGTTTATAAACTTTCAATTCTCCATATAAAGTTTCTAAGAGATATCTCTGAGATGCCGCTATTAAATGAGACATTATTCTTGAAGATGTTAATATTGAGTCGGGTAAAATAAAGGATAGATAATCTAAACTTATAAAATTCTCTTCTTCTTCTGCCTTAAAAATTTCTGAGGAATATATACATCTTCCAAGGTAATCAACATATATAAAAAAATCTTTTTTTGCCTCTCCTCTTATTTCAGCAGTGAATTTTACAGAAGTTTCTGGAATGAAATCAATAATATTTACTGTTGTTTGATATTCAGATGTTTCAAAAATAGATTTATTTATTACTTCTCTATTTTTTGAAGTTGTAAAATATTTTATTCTCTTTTTTTGATACTCCTTTAATGTAATTCTGTCAATAAATTCGGTCATATAGTTTTTTCCAAATGGAATCCACTCTGTTAATATAACTCTTGGTTTTTCTATCTTTACAATTTTGTATCCCATAATGATACCTTCATCTTATATTCTCTTGATTTATACTTAATTTTATCTATTTGTGTGATATTTATTTCAACATTATCTCCATCTTTGGATTTTATTATGATACCATTATCAGTAATTTCAATATTTTTTATTTTACCATTTTCTTCTAATAGAGATCTATCAATAACCTTCTTGTCTTCAATATTAAATTTATATTCAACTTTTTTTCCAATACTATACCCAACTATAAATTCATTTACTCCTATAACTGACATAAGAATTTCATTTAAATATCCAGTATCTAATAAAAAATTTATATCCTTTAACGCTTCATAGGAGATATTTATAAATTTTATCTTATCTTCCCACATAAATGGGGTTGGAGAATAGTCATAATCTTTAAAAACCTTTAATTTTATAAAATAGTAGATTAGGGCAAACAAAACTATCTGCCTTAAACCTTTTCTCTTATCACCATTTGTCAATAAATTTATAATATAATGAATTTTTTGCTGATTTTCATTCATTACTACCACTCTTTAATGACTTCATATATTGGTCCATTTGGTGTCAAAGTTGATTTATACAACTTTAATTTTTTAGCCTCAAATTCACCAAAATCAATATCTTTGAATTTCTCAATTTTATCTTTTAGTTGTTTCTTATTTTCAATAAATTTAACTCTACCAATTGTTAAATGGGGAACATATTCCCTCTCTTTTTTAAATCCCAAGTTCGCCAGTTTTTTATCAACATCTTCAAAGATTTTTATAAGATTATCTCCATAAGCCCCAATCCATATAACTCTTATATAATTCATATTTGGAAAGACATTAAGTTGATTTAATTTTATTTTTACAGGTTTGATTGATAAATCTAAATTTAATATTTCATTCAGTAGATTTTCATCAACTTCTCCTAAGAATTTTACTGTTATATGTAAATTTTCTTTTTCAACTAATTTTATTCCTTTCATTTTTATCTGTTTTTGGAAATTGCTAATTTTTTCTTTTAACTCCTCTGGAATATCTATTGCTATAAACAATCTCATTTTATCACTTTAATATCTTAATAATACTGGAATTCCTTCAATTATTTCATAAACTCTCTTACACTTTTTACATATTAATTTATCTTTATTCAAATATATATCTCCCTTACAATAAGGACATTGAAATATTTCTATATATTTTTCAATCCAATTCATAAAACCACCAAATTAATATTTTAACTAAAAAGAATTTTATATAATTTAATAATATAAAATATAAATTATTAATTTTATATTTTATAAAGTTAATTTAGAGGTTGCATAATATGGAAATAAAAAATAAAAAACTTAGTTTATGGGAAGCCGTATCTATGGCTGTTGGAGTTATGATTGGAGCAAGTATATTTTCTATATTTGGAGTAGGTGCTAAAATAGCAGGAAACTGTCTTCCAGAAACATTTATGTTATCTGGATTCTATGCTCTTTTAGTAGCATATTCTTATACAAAACTTGGATCTAAGATAGTTTCAAACGCTGGACCTATTGCATACATACATACGGCTATTGGAGATAATATAATAACTGGTGCTTTGAGTATTTTACTCTGGATGAGTTATGTTGTTTCAATAGCCTTATTTGCAAAGGGTTTTGCAGGTTATTTTTTACCTCTTATAGGAGCTCCAATAACTAAATTTAATGTATCTATTTGTGAAATTGGTATTGTAGCGTTTTTTACAGCATTAAACTTTTTTGGCTCCAAAACAGTTGGAAGGGCAGAGTTTTTTATAGTTTTAATAAAACTGTTAATATTAGGATTATTTATCTTTGCTGGATTGATGACTTTACATATATCCTATTTAATTCCTAACATTTCATTATCTTCAATATACGGAACAATATTTGCTTCTGCTATATTTTTCTTATCTTATATGGGTTTTGGTGTAATAACAAATGCTTCAGAGCATATTGAAAATCCTACAAAGAATGTTCCAAGGGCTATATTCATAAGTATATTTATAGTAATGTGCGTATATGTTGGAGTAGCCATTTCAGCGATAGGAAATTTACCAATAGATGAATTAATTAAGGCAAGTGAAAATGCTTTAGCAGTGGCAGCAAAGCCATTTTTAGGAGAATTAGGATTTTTATTAATATCTATTGGGGCAATATTTTCAATTTCATCTGCAATGAATGCAACAATATATGGAGGAGCTAATGTAGCATATTCCTTAGCAAAAAATGGAGAACTTCCAGAATATTTTGAGAGAAAGGTGTGGTTTAACTCCACAGAGGGGCTTTATATTACTTCAGCCTTAGGATTATTGTTTGCATTATTGTTTAATATGGAAGGTGTAGCTTCAATAATTAGTGCCATATTTATAATAATTTATCTCTTTGTTATAATTTCCCATTATATTCTTATTGATAAAGTAGGAGGTAGAAAAGAGATAGTTATTTTTAGTTTTATTGTGGTTTTAAGTGTTTTTTTAATTTTATTATATTATCAATGGATAAATAATAAATTTGCATTTTATGGTATAATAGTAACCCTTATGGGATCATTAATTTTTGAAATAATTTATAGAAAAATGACTAACAGATCATTCTTTAATATGAAAATAACTTCCAAAATATAAAATTGTTATCTATAAATCTCCAATCATCCCTTTTACTATTATTTCAGTTGCTTCCTCTTCATCTAATCCCTTAGCCATTAATGTCTCTAACTGTTTTTTATCAACGCTACCTATTGCCGCTTCATGTGTAATTCTCGCTCTGTCATCTCTAACAACGAGTATTGGAATTGATTCAACCTCTGCATTTCCTTTTATAATTTCTGCACAATCAATATGTCCTTTACAGTATGGAGCATTTCCTTCAATTTTTAACTTTAAGGATATTTTAGAGTTATCCATCGCCGCTCCTCTACTTTTTATAATACACTTTGCATTCTCTCCATTTAATTTAACTATTTCATCAACTTTAACCACATCATCTTTTATAGCATAAGTTCTCGTCATTATATCAATTATAGCATCCTTTTTAGCATCAATTTCTTGATAAATGTCCAATGTACCAATTCTACCTTTTGTTAGGGTAAAGTTTGAAGTATATATTCCCCCTTCGTCAATTTCTACTTTTACTGTTGGTTTTACTAAAATGTCTCCTTCCATACCGTGATAGTGATACTCATTATAAGAAAATCTTGCATTTTTTCCAATTTTTATAACTCCATTCATAATATGCTTAATTCCCTTACCCTTTAAAAATGAACAGTGAGACATTAATGATATAGCACTATTCTCCTCTAATACAATTTCTACATCTATAATTTGAGATACATTTTCCTTAGTAATACCAAAACACATATGTATTGGTTCTTTAAATTTATAACCTTTCTTTACGACCATCTTTACTTTTAACCTATCTCCTTCTTCTTTTCCATCCAATATAATTCCCTCAGATCTTTCAATATTTATTATTTTATTTTCTTTAACTATAATTCTTGGACCTATTCCATGAACAACTTTTTCAGGATTATCTGATGTATATTTTAATGCTTCCATTATTTCCATCAATTCTTCTTTAACCATATTAATCCCCCATACACTTTAAATTTTAATTTCTTTGAAATTTATAACATTTTCCACAATTTTTCTTGTAAAATTCTCCAACTTCCTTTGGATCTCCACTTTTTATAACTTCTCCATTGCAAATTAAAGAAACAACATCAGCACTCTCTGCAAGTTCCTCTCTATGGGTAACAACCAATAAAGAGCATCCTTTTTCTTTTAAATAATCAAAAATTCTTTTAATTTCATCAAATGATACAATGTCAATTCCACTATCTGGCTCATCAAGAATAGCTAAATCTGGTTCCATACATATTATGGATGCCAATTCAACCCTCTTTCTTTCCCCACCACTTAATGTTTCATCAACATATCTATCTAAATACTTATCAGGGTCTAATTTAACTAACTCCAAAGATTCCCTAATTTTTTGCTCCATAGTTTCTTTATCTTTTTTATATTTCTCATTCATACCTAAGGTTAAATATGTTCTAACCTTAATTCCTTCGAATCTCGCGGGCTCTTGCCACGCTAAGGTTAAGCCCATCCTTGCTCTTTCAGTAATGCTCTTATTTGTTATGTCAACTCCTTTAAAAATAATTCTTCCCTTACTTGGTTTGTAATCAGAAACTCCCATTATTGTGTATGCCAATGTGGATTTACCTGCTCCATTCGGCCCAATTATGGCGTGGATCTCATTCTCCTTTACCTCTAAATTTATTCCCTTTAATATTTCTCTGTTACCTCTATGAACATGCAAATCTTCCACTTTTAATAACATGGTATTCACCAAAAATTATAAATAGGTCTTTTATAGATTTTCATTAAAAACTACAAAAGTTAAAATATAAATTTTGACAACATAAATAAAAACATTTCTATTAAAAAAATAAATAAAAAGTTAAAAACGCCAGGTCTCTTTGGACTGGCGACCATCGGGTGATAATAATGGCAAGAATGCATGCAAGAAAAAGAGGTCGCTCCGGTTCAAAGAGACCCTTCAGGAAAGAACCTCCTGAATGGGTCCAATACACACCGGAGCAAGTAGAACAGTTAGTAGTAGAGTTAGCTAAGAAAGGTTATCAGTCAGCACAGATTGGTTTAATATTGAGAGACACTTATGGAATACCAGATGTTAAATTAATTACTGGTAAAAAAATAAGTAAAATTATGAAAGAACATGGCTTATATCCAAAAGTTCCAGAAGATTTATTAAACTTAATGAGAAGAGCAGTCAATTTAAGAAAACACTTAGAACAGCATCCGAAGGATTTACACTCAAAGAGAGGATTACAATTAATAGAATCAAAAATTAGAAGATTAGTAAAATACTACAAGTCAAGAGGAGTCTTACCACCAGATTGGAGATACACTCCAGAAACTGCAAGATTGTTGGTCGAGCAGGCATAAAGTTAATGAATTCTCTTATTTTAATTTTTTAAGAGTGATTTTATGAAAAATAAACTTAAAATTAAAGATTTTTATATAACAATTGATAGATGTTTGATTTATAAAGATTATGGGATTATTTCAGATACACATATAGGTTTTGATATATTTTTCAACGAGGGAGGAGCTAATTTTCCACTGTTACAAAAGGATATTGTTGTAAAAAATATATTATCAATAATTGAAAAATATAAAATTAACAATTTAATAATTAATGGAGATATAAAGCATAATTTTAAGCCCTATCCAAGAGAAATTAAATTATTGAAGGAGTTTATTGATATTGTTAAAGAATATGTTAATGTTATTTTAATTAAAGGAAATCATGACACATTTATTTCTTCTACTGGTTATGAAGTTTATGATTATTTCATATTAGATAATTATTTAATTTTTCACGGAGATAAATATCTAAAAGTTTCTAATGATTTGTTAGAGAAAAAATATTGGATTTTGGGACATGAGCATCCTTCAATAAAACTTAGAGATGAAGTAGGAGCAATTATAAAATTTCCAATTTATTTATTAAATAGAAAATATATTGTTTTACCAGCATTTAATCCACTGTCTCCGGGGAATGATCTAATTAACAATCCTCCCTCATCAAAAATTATAAAAAAAGATTATCTAAATTCTGAAATTATTGGAATAACTGATATTGGATTGTTAAATTTTGGAACTCTTAAAAAACTACAAGAGTTTGCAAAAACACATTTATTCTTTTAAATAATATGCCATATTTTTTTCATCCAATATTATTCCTTTTTTCCACTTTACAAATAAGTAATATTTATCTTTTTTATCATCTGACAGTTCTTTTTCTATTCTTTTAGCTATAATTCTTATAGGGTCTTTACCCACTCTCTCTTTAAAATCTTCAAAACTTTCAAATTTTTTTGATTCTCTCTCTTCAATTATTTTCCACATGTATTTTGTCTTAATTTCAGGCAATAACTCTAATGTATGTAATTTTGTAGTAATTGGGGGACATTCATTTAAAAATCTTATAAATCTTGGTTCCTGCATCTTTACAGCCTCCATAATGACATATAAAAGTTCTGCCTTAGCAGTTGGTGTTAAATACTCATATTTTATCATTCTTCTTACATGGTCTATTTTATCCCTCTTCCCTCTACCAATATAAACTCTTTCACCCAATTGAATATCGGTATCAGGCTTTGGGATCATCTCCATTAATAAAAATTGATACTCACCAAGTCCTTGAACAATTGGCTCATCAGGTTTATCAGGATAACCATAAGGTAGATAATCTAAAACCCAAGCATATTTTTCAAATTTTTGTGGCTTGTTTTTTTTAGGAAATTTTGTTTCTTTTTTATATTGTCCTCTAACCATAAAATTCCACCCTTTATTTAAATCTATGAATTAAAATTTGCAATAAAAAAATTAAATGTATTTTTTAACAGTTTTTAGAATTTCCTCAGCATTTTCTGGAAGGTCTCTTTTGTAATATATTGCCCTTAAATCATCTATATCTACGGGTAGAATATCGACTATTTTCACTGCTGTCTTTTCATCTACTCCTAATGATTTTAATTCTTCAACTAATTTTTTTGCAGTCTCTTTATCTAACTTAGTAAATTTTTGTAAATAATCTAATGCACAACATTGTTCATAAGACAGTTCTCCAATTTTTGCCCTTTCATTCATAATTTCTAATGCCTCAGAGATCGTTACATATCTCTCTCTTAAAATTTTTTTACCAATCATTCTCTCCCTCTCAATAATATTAGAAAAACAAAATGGTAGTGTTTATTAATAGATAAAAATCAAAATAATCTATTTAAATTTTTAAAATTTATGCAGTTGCTGGTCTTAAATGTTGTGGATAAGTAATTATATGTTTGTATTTTCCTCCATCTCTCACTTTTACAATAAACGCTCTTCCTTGTTTTCCAACAACAATTCCTGTTCTTCCGTGGAATCTTGGGTGAGGCATTCCTTTATGGACTGATGGATCTATAACAATATGGACATAATCTCCTTCTTTATACTCCTTTAAAGCTCTTGTTATTGGATATAAACCTCTTTCTCTTGGATGTTTTGATAACTTCTTTCTTGTTTTTCTTCTAAATCCTTCACTCATTTCTACCATTGTTTCCACCCTCTATATTATTTACTTCATCATCATGCACTTTTAAAACATCCAATTCTTTACAAATACATTGTTTATTTAATATAGATGAAACTGATGGATAAGTTCTTTCATCATCTCCACTAATTAATTCCTTAATATATAATCCACCATCGCAATATATAATCATCTCAAAATGATTGTCATCTACTTTATTAACTTTAACTTTATATACCTTACGGACTCTTTCTAAATCAGCCCTTCTATGCAAAACTCTTTTAGGAGTTTTTTGATATATGGTTCTATTTTCAAGTTCTTTTTCAAGAAGTTTTAATTCTTCCTCATTTATTTTTTCAGAACATTCAACTAATGCTCTATATGTTTTTTTATGAGGAGTATTTTTTATTATGACTTTATCCTCTCTTTTGCCAAATTCTAAATTTAAAATCTCCACTCTTCCATCTTTATTAACCTCTTCAGCAAGTTTATTTAAATCAATTTTTCTTATTTTTGGTTCTTTAATTTCTAAGACAAAAGGTCTCCCATCTCCAAGCATTCTAACATCTATATCTTCTCTCCCTGCACCATGAAATTTTGCATCGGTTCCTTTTGTTGCCTCTAAGAATGGTTTTGCAACGATTTCCTCTACAGATGTTGGATATTTCTTCCCTGTGTAATTACAAACTTCACAACCTTTTCCTCTACACTTTCTACACGGCCATCTTGTTTGTGGAATCCCTCTAACTAATTTTCTGTATCTACCTTTTATAAATAATGGATTAACCTGCAAATAAATATTTTCAGTGTATGGATTTATATGAACAACTATGTCTGGATACTCCTTATTTGGCATTTTGTTTAATTTAACCGCCAATAATTTACCAAACTCTCTACCAAATTCTTGTTTTATACTTTCCATAAATTCTGTTTCAATCTCTTTTTCAAGTTCTTTAATTTCAGTTGGTATATGAGTTCCAATTAAAAAAGTATCAAAATCGTAATCTTTCAAAAGTTCAATAGTTTTATTTAATAACCTATCAATTTTTTGTTTATCAAATATATTCCTACACCAAGGGCAGTTTTCCTTTTCTATATTTTCATCTAAAACTTCTTTCAACCTTATTTTATTAAAACCACTTCTTACTAAAACTTTTAATAATTCTAACTCTTCTTTATAGTCAATTCCTTCCTCTTTGCATTTTTTTATTTTTGCTTCAAGTTCTAATGCTTTATATAATTTTAAAGATTTACCTCTCTCAATGTTTGTTGCATGTAACAACTTAGCATATAATCTTCCAAAACATCTATCACAGAGTGGATACTTTTTTAATATTTCATATATTTCATAATTTATTATTTCCATAATCTCGCCCTATGTAGTTTTATAGTTATGTCGATTTATTAAATTCTAATTTTATAAAAATTTAAATTATATATTTAAGGTGGTAATATGATTGCTAATGTGGATTTACACATACATTCAAGATTTTCCGGCGGGACATCAAAAGATATGAACATAGAGAATATATTAAAGTATGGAAAGTTGAAAGGATTAAACATTATTGGAACTGGTGATTGCACACATCCAGAATATTTAAAGGAAATAAAGGAATATAAAGATAGAGAACTAATTTTAACAACTGAAATTGAAGATAAAGATAGAGTTCATCATCTCATTTTACTACCTTCAATAAGTAAGGCAGAAGAACTTAGAGAAAGTTTAAAAAAATTCTCTAAGAATATTGACACAGAAGGAAGACCTAAGGTAAATATTGGTGGAAAAGAGTTATTAGAGATCGTTAAAGAAATTGGTGGTTTGATAGGGCCTGCACATTCTTTTACGCCGTGGACATCAGTTTATAAGTCGTTTAATTCAATATACGAGTGTTATGAAAAAAAACCAGATTTTGTTGAACTCGGTTTATCGGCAGATACCGATATGGCAGATATGGTTCCAGAACTAAGAGATTTGCCATTTTTATCAAATTCAGATGCTCATTCCTATCATCTACACAGATTGGGTAGAGAATTTAATCAAATAGAGGTTGATTATATAGGTGGAATAGAGGATAACTTTGAAGAAATAAAAAAAGCAATAAAGCATAATAAAATAATTGCCAATTATGGATTAGACCCAAAATTAGGAAAGTATCATTTAACTGCCTGTTCTAAATGCCATACAAGGTTTAAGTTGGAGGATGCTAAAAAATACCATTGGAAATGTCCAAGATGTGGTGGAAGTATAAAGAAAGGAGTTTTAAGTAGAGTTGAAGAGTTAAGTGATGGGAAAATAGAACATCCTAAATTTAGACCTCCATATTATAGAATAATTCCATTGGCAGAGATTATAAGTTTAACCCTTAATAAAGGAATATTTACAAAAACTGTTCAAAGTTTATGGAAAGAATTTATTAAAAAATATGGTAATGAGATAGAAGTATTGATAAATGCAAATATTGAGGAATTATCTAAAATTAACCCAAAAGTGGCTGAAACTATAAAGAGGTTTAGAGAGGGAAGAATATATATCTATCCAGGTGGTGGTGGAGAGTATGGAAAAATATCGTTCAAGCCACAAAAAGTTGATTGGTATAAGGAGGAAATAACATTAGATAGATGGCTGAAATAGAGTTAAAAATTTTTTATTATTTTGTAGCAAAAATATGTATTTAATAATAATTAATCTTAGATTTTTTCTGATTTTAAAATTTTTGAAAATTTATTGAGGTTAAGTATTACTTTTAAATATAATATGTGAATATAAAAATTATTAAATTAAAATAATTATTTTTTATAAGAAAATGATAAACTTTCTTTTTTACATGCACTCATACACTCAAAGCATCTTACACATTCCATCTGGTTTATTTTATCAACATCTACTATTTTTATCTGCATTGGACATTTTCTCTCACACAATTTACAACCAACACACTTATCTTTATTTAATTTTAATTTAAATATTGAAATCTTTGAAAATATACTTAACAATGCCCCTACTGGACATACATATCTACAAAAGAATCTTGGATAAATAAAACCTAAAATTAAAAATAAAATTAGCAATGAATCAGATAATAAATATAAATCAGTAAATACTTTAAATCCAAATGTATAACCTAAGACAATAACTACAATTAAAACAAAATACTTAAAATATTTTAGTTTATTGTGTATATACTCTGGAACCGTTGGGAGTTTTTTTATCTTAAAAATTTTTACTCTCAATTTATATGTTAAATCAAATAAGAATCCAAAAGGACACATCCAGCCACAAAATATTCTTCCACCAATAATTGCCAAGATAATGGCTATAATTCTAAAATTAGAAAAGTTACCATATCCAAAAATAAAGTTCCAAACAAAACCTATTATACTCAAATAAAAACCTGTTAATAATGCCCTTACAAAAAAGAATGTTTGAGATATTTTCCTCAATATTTGAATTTTGTCATATTTTCACCATATTTATGGAATAAAAAAATTCAAAATCATTAAAATAATCTTATATCTATACTATATAAAAAGATTTTTAACTAATTATTTAAAAAGAAGGTTATACAAAATTAGATAATTCTAAATATAAAATATACACAATTATTCATAAAAATAATTAGTTTTTGTATGAAAATGATAAACCTCCTTTTTTACAGTTACTTTTACACTCGAAACATCTAATGCATTCTTTTTGGTCAAGATTTTCAGTTATTTTTATTTGCATCGGACATTTGAACTCACATAACTTACATTTAACGCAGTTATCATTTGTTTTTAGTTGAAATATTGGCTTTATTGAAAATATCGATAAAAATGCACCTAATGGGCAAAAATACCTACAAAATGCCATGGGAATAAAGAAAGAAATAATTAAAAAGATAATTAAAATTATAAGAGAAATAACTGTTCCATAAAGATTAGTTAAAAATCCAATTGGACAAACTTGACAAAAGGCATAAGTTGATAAATAGTAAGTTAATATTAAAGAAAGTATTAATACTACATATCTTAAATATATTAATTTATTGTGAATTTTCTCATCAACCTTAGGAAGTTTTTTTATCTTAAAAATCTTTACTCTTAATTTATAGGATAATTCAAACAAAAATCCCAATGGACACATCCAGCCACAAAATACCTTCCCCAATAATAAAGTTAAAACAACAATAATAATTAATTTAACAATCAACTGTCCAAAAGTTCCTTTTAAAATAAATTTTTCAATAATTCCAAAAAAGCACAAACAAAAACTTGTTAAGAAAACAAAATAAATAAAAAAGAAAATTTGAGATATTTTTCTCAATATCTGAATTTTATCCATTTATAACCACCCAAGTAAAATATCTCTTAAATTTATCGTTGAGAATAGGAAAGATATTATTTTATCAATCCACGATGAGTTTTTATTTGATGAATTTTTATTTTTTTCAATAATACATTCAGCTATTGCAACTTTTATAAATATTGGTGAAATATGATAATTTTTTACAATATATTTTAAACTAGTATTATTAGGAACATTTATTTTTAACTTTTCTTTTAAACTTTTTGGATCTATCTTATATAATTTACAGATTTCTTCAATATTATATGATTCTAGATCTTTATAAGACATATTTACGAATTTATTTACAATTGTAGGTGGTGGCTCACTGTGATCGCAAATTCCATCATGATTAGTATCTATATACATTCTGCACATTCCAGGATAGGGATCATTAACTTTTCCAAAAGGACAGTCATTCCAAGCATAGGATAATGTTAATATTGATAAAAATAATAAGATGGTAAGGAGTTTCCTCATAATAGACACCACTTTATTAATATTTATTTTATTTTAAATTTTTAAAATTATTACCTTATATTAAGATGTTATGAATGAATATTATAATAACCTAACGGTTCGTATTTCGTTTTAGTCTTTTTAATATATTACGCAGAATTCGAGATTATTATATTTATATATAACAATATGTTTATATAGATTTTTAAAATAAAAAAAGATTTTGAAAAATAACAAATATTTTGTTTATCCTCTTGGCTCCTTAGCTTTAGGTCTCAAACCTTTATAACCACATTTTCTACACTTTGTAGCTCTCCATGGATTTCTTGCATTACATCTCATACATATTTTTTTCATAAATAATCTTTTCATTGCCTCTTCGAATGGCATTGTTTCACCTTCATTTATTTTTTAAATATTCCTCTTGGATTTTTATAATATCAGTTGAATTTTTAGCCTGAGAATATCTTCCTAATAGTTCGTAATTAACATTTATAAATGTTTCTACCCACTTAAAACATCCAGTTAATTTTAGTGCCTCCTCTTTAAAGTTAGTTATATATAGTGCGGCGATAAATGCTTCTAAGGTTGACAACATACACGGCTTACCATAATTTACTGGGTTGCAGGCAATTAAATATGGCAATGCTCTTTGATTCTTAAATTTAAATTTTTTAAATATTAATTCTGCCTCTTTCCAAGAGCAATCTAAGGCAGTAATTCCAAACTTTTCTACAATTTTTCTATCTTCTGGAGAAATAGCTTTTTCTGAAAAAGGATTTAAAATAATTGAGTTTTTTGGAACTTTATAAGGGTTTTTTAATAAAATTGCTTTACCCATTTTAGCCATTTTTAGAGATGTGCATTTTTTTGGATTACATTGGTTTGCGTGATATATGAAAAGTTTGGGCATTTTTATCACAGTGATTTTAGAGTGTAGTAAAAAGAATTAAAATGTGAAAGTGATATTTATCCTTTACTGTTTTGTGGTGATAGCAAATGGACAATGTTAAAATACTGTTAGATGATCCAAAAAAGGCAGTTATTTATGTTTCTAAGCCTATAATTGTTGCTACATTTATTGAGTCAATATACAGTTTAGTAGATAGTATTTGGGTTTCTGGATTGGGATATAATGCATTAGCCGCCATAGGGGCGAGTTTTCCTATACTGATAAGTGTATATGCAATTAGTTGGGGTTTAAGTATAGGAATAAGTTCTGGAATTTCAAGAAAAATAGGAGAAAGAAATAAAAAAGAGGCAAATAAAGTGGCTAATCATGGAATTGTTTTGGCAATTATTATGGGGATTTTGTTTATTATATTAGTTTATCCAAATCTTAATAGTATATTTAGTTTAATGGGAACCTATGGATTGTGTAAAACTTTGGCAGTAGAATATTCTAAAATCTTAGTTTTAGGAGTTATTATAATTAATTTATGCGACGCTCTTTATGGAATATTTAGAGGAGAGGGTAATACAAAAATTGTTATGATAGCGAGCATTGTTGGGACAGTTTCAAACATCATCTTAGACCCAATATTTATTTACAACCTGAACTTAGGAATTAGTGGAGCAAGTATAGCCACAATATTATCAGTTTTTATATCTCTTTTGATACTTTCATATAAATTATTTATAAAAAAATCATCTTACATTACCGTTAATTTAAAAAATTTTAAACCAGATTTTAAGATTATTTCTGACTTAATTAGAGTAGGACTCCCTACATCATGTATAGATTTAACTGTTGCATTATCATTTTTCATAATGACATATTTAATTATGTTAGTTGGAGATAGTAGAGATTTGGCTGTATATACTGGAGCATTGAGAATAACTGAATTTGGATTTATTCCAATGTTAGGATTAGCAAGTGGTGCTACATCAGTTATAGGAGCGTCTTATGGAGCAAAAGAGTTCAAAAAACTAAAAACAGCATATTTTTATACTATAAAGATAGGAGTTTTGATGGAGATTGTTATAGTTTCTTTAATAATTCTATTTGCACCAATATTAGCGTATTTATTTACCTATACTAAAATTTCAATGGGAATTCACGAGGAGTTAGTTAAGGCGTTAAGAATTATTCCATTATACTTAATCTTTACTCCTTTTATATTAACTACATCAGCGTTATTTCAAGGTATTGGAAAAGGGGAAAAATCTTTAATAATCGCTATTTTTAGATCTCTAATATGTCATATCTCTTATGCATACATATTTGCAATAATTTTGGGCTTAGGGATATTTGGAATATATATAAGTTTAGTATTTGGCGACTTTACATCTGGAATTTTTTCTCTGATATTTGGAATAATTGCAATAAATTCAATGTTAAAGTTAGAGGGAAAATATAGAAGTTAATTTTTTAATTTAAAACTATATTATAATAAATCAAAAAACTACTTAGGAGATTAATATGTTTGGATATGTTTTAAGTGGAGAGTATGAAGAACTTCCTTATGGAGAACTTATGGCATTGTTGAACATATATAAATATAAAGGAAATGTTGAGAGGTTAAAGAGATATGTTTTAACTGAAAATAGCCCAGTTAAAGAAATAATTAAGAGAAGTGGATATGTAGATGAGGGACATAGAGTTATTTTTAGATATAATTTAGAAAATAGGGATATAAACTTAATAGATGAGATTACAAAAGATTTTATTAATACATTTAAATCATTTATTGATAATATAGAATATTATCCAGATATTGATGAAAATAAATCATTTGCCGTTAGAGTTTTAAAACTACATAAAGATGATTTTACAAAAAAGATAGATTCTTTAAAGATTGAGAGAGAGATAGGAGGAATTATAAAACTAAAAACTAATGCTAAAGTAAATTTGACAAAACCAGATGTATTAGTTAGAGTAGTTATCTTAAAGGATTCATTTATTATTGGGAATGTATTAGGCATGAGAGATAGAGAATATTTCCAAAAAAATAGACCTCATTTAAGAAAATATTTTCATCCAGGATGTATATTGCCTAAATTAGCGAGGGCTATGGTAAATTTAGCAAGAGTAAAAGAGGGAGATATTGTTTTAGACCCATTCTGTGGAACTGGTGGATTTTTAATTGAGGCGGGATTAATTGGGGCTAAACTTATTGGTTGTGATATTGATTGGAGAATGTCCTCTGGAACTTTAATAAACCTTGAAGAATATAATTTAATAGATAAAGTAATAAAGGTTAAGAGGTTAGATGCTAAATATGTAAAAGATTTTTTAAATGAGTTGGGAATAAAAGAAGTTGATGCTATTGTGACAGATCCTCCTTATGGAATTTCTACTGCTAAAAAAGGAGAAATTGAAAATATATTAAAAATACTTCCAGATGTCATTAAAAAGAATGGATATTTTGTTTTTGCCTATCCTAAAAAAATAGACCTTAATGATATGGAATTAGAAAGTCTTTATAAGATATACATTCATAAGGGACTTATAAGGCATATTCATGTTTATAGGAAGATTTAGAATAGTGAAAATATGGAGTTTTCAGAATGGACAAAAAATAGGAGAAAGTTAAATAATTTGGATGAATTAAAAAAAGATATTATTGAGCAATTTAAAGAAAAGAATGTATTAAATGAAAAAATTGTAGTTATGGCAAGTGGTGGAAAGGATTCTTCAACTGCAATAGCTTTAGCTGAAGATTTAAATTTAAAAATAGATGCATTAATACATTTTTACCATAAATGGAGTTGGGATGTTTCAAAAAAAATGGTTGAAAAAATCTCTCAAAGATACAATATCCCAGTCATATATTACGATATAACTAACGAATTGCTAAAAAGGATTAAAGGGGCTAAGGGAAGTAGTATTTGTAGAATATGCAAAAATATAATGAAAGATAAGGCAGTAGATATAGCAAAAGAGAGGGATATTAGAATAATTATGACGGGAGACTCTGCTCTTGAAAAAGTTTCTGGGGCTGTAATGAACTATTTGAGAGAGGTTTATGGAGAAGTTGTCTATAATAAAATGGAACTCACACCAGTTCCTCAAAAGTATAGTAAAGGTAAAGATAAGGAAATTTTATTTTTTAGACCATTGATAAGATTATCTTATGAAGATGTTTTAAATTTGATGAAATATTACAATATTGAAATAGAAAAGGCACATGAAGTTGGAGACAAGTTTGGTTTTTGGAGAGAAGGTTGTTGTTTGCAGTATGCTGATGAAGATGTAAAATTAAGTGAAGATTTATTTAATGAACTATATAAATACAACAAAATAGTTACAGAGGTTGCAAAAAAATATAATTTTAGGGCGTCAATAAAACTTCCATCTAAAAAAATTATCGTAGTTCCAAGAAAGGAGGAATATGTAAGGTTAATTAAAAAATCTTTGAGGGATTTATATGAAAATTAAAGTTTATAGATTGGGAATTTTAGAAGGTTTTATAATATTTTTAATTCTATTAATATTAGCTATATTGATGCTACCTTTATTTTTAGTAATATTGGGGGTATTTTTAATCTATATTTTGGTTAAATATAAAGTAAAAGGTTTTTTTAAAAAAATATGGTATAAACTTAAGAGAAAGAAGATAAAAATTGAAGATGTTTCAAATAATGGCTATGTAAAAATAAACTTTGGTAAGAGGATAGAGATAGAAGATAGTTCAGATAAACTAAAAAATATTTCCTTAAATAATTTAGATAACTTAGATGAAACTACAAAAACCTTTATATATTATTTAAAAAATGTGGGGGCGGAGTTAAAAGATGATGGAATATACTTTAAAGGATACAAAGTATATCCTATATTTAAAAAAACTTATCCGATAAATGAAATTATAAAACTAAATTATCCTGAAAATATTGATGCAGTTATTTTGGGATTAAAAGGAGAACCTTATGAGCCAAAATATTTATATTTAATACCAAAAGAGTTTTTAAAAGAAAGAATGCATATTGATGAAATTAAAAAATTTGAAATTAAAGTTTAATTTTTTATAAATTAACTATTGCCACATCCTTAATATTTGGAATTTCTTTTATTTTCTCTATAACCTCATCAGGAACTGTGTGATCTAAGTTTAACAGCATTACACTCTCTCCTCCCGGCTCTTTTCTACCAACCTGCATACTTGCAATGTTTATTCCATAATCTCCAAGAGTTATACAAACTTTACCAATTGTGCCAGGTCTATCTATGTGTTTGATAATTGCCAAAACACCCTCTGGAATAAAATTAACTTCATATCCATCAACTTCTAAGATAACTGGTTTATTGTTTATTATACTTCCAACAATTGAAAACTTTTTATTATTACTTTCAGCATTTATCTTAATAGCATTTCCATATTTTTCCTCAGATGTAGTAGTATTTTCAACTACATTGATGTTTCTATTTTTGGCTATAACAGGAGCATTAACTAAGTTAATTCCTGCCAGCAATATTGGAGATAATAATCCTTTTAAAAAGGCTCTTTTTATTAAATCAGTTTTTTCTTTTGATAATTCTCCTGAGTAAGTAATTTCCACTCTATTAACTGATCCATCTAATACCTGCATAACTATATTACCCATAAGTTCTGCCAATAACATATATGGCTTTAATTTTCCTAACTTTTCTTGAGGTATATTTGGCATATTTACAACATTTTCGGCAAGTTCTCCTCTCAAAACTTTTTTTATTTGTTCAGCAACTATTGTTCCAGCCGCCTTTTGAGCCTCTTCAGTAGATGCCCCTTGATGAGGAGTCCCAATAACATTATCCAATGTTAATAAAGGATTGTTCTTTGGAGGTTCTTCTTCAAAAACATCTAATGCCGCCGCTCTAATTTTTTTATTTTTTAATGCCTCATATAGTGCTTTTTCATCTATTAATCCTCCTCTTGCACAATTGACAATTATTGCATTCTTTTTCATTAATGCAATTTGTTCTTTACCAATAATATGTTTAGTTTTTGGAGTTAAAGGAACATGAAGTGTTATTACATCAGATCTCCTACATAATTCATTTATATCATCAACCAACTCAACTCCTAATCTTTCAGCAACTTCCTTTGGGATGTAAGGATCATATCCGATAATATTCATTCCAAATGCCTTAGCCCTTTTAACAACTTGTTGTCCAATTCTTCCTAAACCAATAACTCCAAGAGTTTTTCCATATAACTCAATTCCCTTAAACCTCTTTCTATCCCATTCTCCCCTTTTTAAAGATGCCGTAGCTTGTGAAATATTCCTTGCAGCGGCAAGCATTAAACCCATTGTTAATTCAGCCACTGAAATTGATGAAGCGTCTGGGGCATTAACTACAATAATCCCTTTTTCAGTAGCGGCATCAACATCTATGTTATCAACTCCAACCCCAGCCCTACCTATAACTTTCAATTTTTCAGCCTTTTCAATAACATCTCTTGTAACCTTAGTCCCACTTCTTACAACTAAAACATCAACATCTCTAATTTTTTTCAATAATTCCTCTTTAGACAATCCTATTGCGATTTCAACATCTCCAATCTCTTCCAATATCTTTATAGCCTCTTCGTGCAGTGGATCTGTAACCAATATTTTAACCATAATCTATTCACCAACATAGGATGTTTTTTGTATTAATGTCATTTATAGAGGGGGTATAAAAGTTTTTAAATTAATAATGAAGAAATTAGATCTTCCTTATGAGAGGTATTCAAATCTCATTAATACATTATAACATAAACAAAACTATATAATAAACTATAATAATGCAATATAAGATCAGTTCAGTATAGATGATTTATCCTAATCCTATATATATGTGTATAGTTTATAGCTTTGTGCAAAATAAAATAAATTTTATAAGGAAATTTGAATGCCTTCCTTTTGGAAGGCATTCATTAATGCCTTATTTATTATAACTACTTTATATAGGTATTTTGGTGAAAATTATGGAGGCAGTGTTAGTTTTAGAGAATGGAATTGTCTTTAAAGGAAAAGGTTTTGGAGCAGAAAAAGAAGTTTTTGGAGAGTTGGTTTTTACAACAGTTATGACTGGCTATGTGGAAGTTTTAACAGATCCTTCCTATAAAGGACAGATTGTAATGATGACCTATCCCCTACAAGGAAACTATGGCGTTAAAAAAGAATGGTTTGAGTCAGATGGAATAAAGGCAGAGGGCTTTGTAGTTAGAGAAGTAACTAATAAAGCCTTAGATGACTTTTTAAAAGAGTATAATGTCCCTGGAATTCAAGATATAGATACAAGATTCTTAACAAGAAACATTAGAGATAAAGGGGTCGTAAAAAGTTGTTTAAAAGTTGCTGAAGAAATAAGTGATGAGGAAATTAAAGATTTATTAGATAAAGTTAAAAAATATAAAGATATATCAGATATTGATTTAGTTCCATTAGTTTCCACTAAAGAAACGATAATTCATAAAACTACCAACAGAAAAGCAAGGTGTGTTTTAATTGACTGCGGAGTTAAGATGAATATAATAAGAAGTTTGGTTAAAAGAAACTGCGAAGTAGTTCAAGTTCCATACAATACAAAATATGACGAGATATTGGAATATAAACCAGATTTTGTTTTAATTTCTAACGGTCCTGGAGACCCTGCAAGGTTAAAAGAAGTTATTAAATGCATTAAAAATTTAATTGGAGTGGTGCCAATAACAGGAATTTGTTTAGGAAATCAACTTTTAGCCTTAGCTTTTGGAGGAGAAACATACAAAATGAAGTTTGGTCATAGGGGTGGAAATCAGCCAGTTAAAGACCTAAAAACAGATAAAGTTTATATAACTTCTCAAAACCACGGATTTGCCGTTAGAGAGGAAAGTTTGCCTGACGATGTCAAAGTGAGTTTTATAAACTTAAACGATATTACAGTTGAAGGAATTATGCATAATGATCTACCAATATTTTCAGTTCAATTCCACCCAGAGGCGAGACCTGGACCACATGATACAATGTTCTTATTTGATGAGATGATTAAGTTAAAGGATAGAAAATAATTATTATAAAATTTAGACATTTACACAGTTAATTTTTTGATGAAAATAATAAAACGTAGTCACCTAAGAGTAAAATAATAACTAAAATTATTGCTAACTCTATATTACCTCTAAGTTAATTCTAATAATTTATTAATTGATCAGATAATTATTGAATTAGTGTTTAATAATTTATTATTTTTTTATTTTCTTTAATTTTAAATTTTGTCTATTAATTAAAATATTTAAATGTAAATAGTAAAATTATTCTGGGGAGAAATATGAGCTATGAAGAGATTAAATCATTAATTGGAATTCCAAAAAAAATTTACAACGAGTTATCTAAAAATAAAAAAGTCAATACTTTTTTAAAAATGTCTAATATAATGGCTGTGGGTAGGTTAGGATATAACGATCACGGAAAGACACATTCAAAAATTGTAACTAATAACGCAATAAAGATATTGAAAATATTATATAAAAAAGGGATAAAGCCAAGTTTTATGAAGGATTGTAAAGGAAGTTTTGAAGATTCTTTGGTTATAACAATTATGGGAGCGTATTTACACGATATAGGAAATGCTGTTCATAGAGATATACATCATTTACACTCTGCCTATTTATCTATAAATATTATTGAAGAGATATTAAAAAAATACTACGATGAAGAAAAGGCTTATCAAATGACTACTGAAATATTACACGCTATTTATTCACACAGCGAGGGAATTATGTCTTTAACTATCGAAGCAGGAGTTATTGCAGTTGCTGATGGAACGGATATGACAAAAGGAAGATCAAGAATTCCAATATGTAAAAAATGCTATGATATCCATTCAATTTCAGCGGCATCTGTAGAGAAAGTTATAATAAAGGAAGGAAAGGAAAAACCGGTTAAAATTGAAGTAATTTTATCAAATGAGGCAGGAATATTCCAAATTCAAGAAATTTTAGGGGAAAAAATAAAGTGGAGTGGTATAAAAGATTACATCTCAGTATATGCAAAAGTAGAGAAGGAAAAACCAGTATTTGAAGAGATTAACTTTTAATCAACGACTTTTGGCTCTTCTTTGTATTCATCAATTTCAAGTTTTTTATTTTCTTTGTTATTTTCTAAGTATTTTAAAAATTCTTCTAAGTTTGAAGATCCTATTTTTGATAATGACTCATTAACAACTATAGCCATTATTTCATTTTTTATAGTTTTCAATTTATCATTTAACTCCTCTATCTCTTTATTAATTTCCCATCTTAATGATTCAAGTTCTTTTGTATCAATATTATCAACAGTTTCCAACATTTTAACAATATCAACAAAAATAGGAATATTAGTAAATTTACTCAACTTAGGTAATAATGACTTTACAATTTCAGAATATCTTTTAATATGATTTATATTTGTATCCAAGGTTTCAAAATCTTCAAGAATATTTTCTAAATAACTAATTTCATCCTTTGTTTTTATGTATTCTTTATATAAATCCCTCAATTTCTCTTTATCATTAAAATCTTTCTCCATCAATAACAATTTAACAATTCTCTCAACATTGTCCAAATTTTTCACCTTTTAACATTTCTTATATTTACTAATGCTCCATGCCTTGCCTTTTTCATCTCAAATCCACTCATTAAAGATCTTCCAACGCCTAAAAATTCTTCATCCTTTATTAAGACTACTTCATCGTTGTAGGATATATTTTCATTGCAATCAATGAATCCTGGAGGGAAAAGAGAACCTTTTTTAATATTATAATTTACTTCCACATAGTTAATATTTCTCTTTCCAACATTCCATAATAACTCTCCTCCTTTCAATGTTAATACAAGTAATCCATTCTTAGGATTTATAGAGGCGATCTGTATATTTTTATTTATAAATATTTGCTTTCTGTGATTTATAAATATTTCATTAGGAATGAAATTTATACCAAACTGAAACTTTGCAAGTTGCTGAATGTTATGAATTTTCTGCTCTTTTTTATTAATATTTAGGTTTTCTGTTAAATACTTATATTCTTTTAATGTATTTGTTAAATTCTCTAAAGATTCTTTTGATGTAGGATTATCCTTTGAAGTAACAATTATATTATCTAAATCTAAAATTTCAAGGTAATTTTTTGGTAGATGAGCAATAACAATAAAATCTTTGAATTTATTCTTAACTTTCTTTAAAAAGTTTTTTAGACATTTATTTATTAATTCTATTTCTTCAAAACTCCAATTTCCAGTTACTGGAATGTCATAATTTACTACTCCCTCCAAAGGTCTTGGAACTAAACCGTAAGGAGATGTAAGTATAACTTCCTCTACTACAACCTTTGCAGATTTTATTGCATTTATGAACTTTTGATGTGATTGAGATATAGAATATGGCTTTTTTGATGAGCAAGGAAGTAAAACCACTATATTAGAATAAGGCTCATATCTATCCAACCTATCTAAATATTTTTGAACTTCTGGAATATCTATATTTGCGGTAACTATAATTTTATTCTCTTTTGATAAGGGAATATTTCTTAAATCTGGCTTATACCTTCTATAATTTGCCCATAGATATGGATAAGATATAGATGTTTCCTCTACAATATTTCTTAAAAATCCATTTTTTATACCTAATCTAACTTCTTCCAATATCTCTCTATAAACTTCTCTATTGTAATTTAATAACTCATCAAAATTATAATTATTTAGTTTTAAAACTCTATTTTTTGTAAATTTGTATCCTAATGAAGCATATAACTTTGCCAATGAATCATCGAAGTAATCAACACCCATATAAACCAAAAGTGGAATTTCCCAAGGAAACACTGCTGGAAAGTAAATTGCTGAATTTGGAGATATTTTTTCTCTAATCTTTGGAATTATTTGTAGTTCTTTTCTTTCTATCAATCTTCTACCATCACCTATTATGTATAAATCTACATCTTCCAGTTCAATTAAATCAATATGCTTACCAAAATTTAATATTTGATACTTAATTATCTCTCCCTTATATTCAACAGTTCCAGTAAAAAATTTTTTAAATAGAGTTGTTAGTTCTCTATGAACATCAAATGGCATCTTAATACCATTAACTTCAATGTCAATGTTTATTAAATTTGGAGTCAATTCTTTATCTTTTTCTTTGCATAATCTTCCAATATCGTAGGCAATCGGTTCAAGCATCTTATCACATTTTTAAGTTTTAATTTTATCTTTTTAATTAATTTTAGATAAAAACTTAAATAAATACCTAATGTTGAATAGTTAAAACAAAGATAGATAATTAAAATTAAATAAAGTGAAAATATGAAACCAAGAGTATTTGTGAAAAACTTGTCTAAATATTTTGGTAATAAAAAAGTTCTTAATAATATTTCTTTTGAGGTTTATGAAGGAGAAATTTTTGGAATATTGGGACATAATGGGGCGGGAAAAACAACTACTTTGAGGGTATTGGCGGGGATTATTGAAGATTATGAAGGATATGTTGAAATTAATGGAAAAATTGGTTATTTACCAGAAGAAAGAGGGCTTTATAGAGATGAAAAAGTTGTAAATGTGTTAAAATTTTTTGGAGAATTGGCGGGAATGAAAAAAGAAGAAATTAATAAAAGTATTAACTATTGGTTAAATAAATTAAATATTTACAATTACAAATTTTCAAAAATTAAAGAGTTATCTAAGGGGAATCAACAAAAAGTTCAGTTTATTGTGTCAGTTATGCACAATCCAGATATTATTATTTTAGATGAGCCATTTTCTGGTTTAGATGTTTTTAACACTAAATTATTAAAAAATATATTGTATGAATTAAAAAACGAAGGTAAAACTATACTTTTATCAACGCATCAGTTGGAAAAAATTGAGAGATTGTGTGATAGAGTTTTAATAATAAAAAATGGAAAAGTAGTTCATTATGGAAGAATTGAAAATATTTGTAGAAAAATGGCATACATCGAATATTTAGAAAATGGAAGATTGATAAAAAAAGAAATTCCATACAATGAGGCAATAAAAATTTTAAAGGAAAGTGCTGAAAATGTCATTAAATTTGAAGTTAGATACTCATTAGAGGAGTTATTTTTTGAATAATTAAAGGTGGAAATATGAAAATAGACATTAAAAAAATATTTACAATTGGAAAGAGAGAGATTTTTAGTAATGTAAAAAGAAAACAGTTCTTAATATCTACTGTAATAGTTCCCATAATTATGATATCTTTGGCTGTAATGGGTAGTTTAATGATGTTTGACATTAAAGAACTTAAAGTGGGTTATATAGATAATTTTGGCTTAGAAATTCCAAATAAAGTGGTAAAAAACAATATCGGTAATAAAACTATAACAATATACTTTATAAAATACCAAAATATAGAAAAGGGAAAAGAGGAGATTTTAAATAAAAAAATAGATGCTTTAATTGTTATTCCCAAAGATTATTTAAAAACAGGGAATATAATTATTTACTCGGCAACAAAATCGCCAAATCCTTTAATAACCGATACATTATCTAATATTATAATTAAGAACTTACTAAAAGGGAAAGTAGATAATTTAACTTACAATAGGGTTGTAAATCCTATAAATGCAAAGATCTATTTTGTTTCTAAGAAAGGAGTTGAAAAAGAATCATTTTTATCTCAACTATTGCCAATGGGCTTTGTATTTTTGCTTTATATGGCTATTACATCATTATCTGGAATTATTGTCTCCTCAATTATTGAAGAGAAACAAAATAGAATTATGGAAATTCTACTGTGTTATGCATCATCAGAAAATTTAATGTTTGGAAAAATATTAGGAATATCTATAGTAGGTTTAATTCAAATAGGTATTTGGCTTATATTTGCTTTACCTGTAATTATAATATATGCAGTTAAAGTTTCATTATACTTAGTATTATTTGCATTAATTTACTTTATACTTGGATATTTGTTCTATTCCTCTTTGTTGTGCGGAATTGTCTCATTATTCTCTCATCCTAAGGATGCCTCTCAACTAATATCTCCAATAATAATTGTTCAAATTATACCAATAATGTTTATGAACACTATAATGGTTAATCCAAATCACTACATCGCTAAAATTTTATCATATATACCCTTTACATTACCATATACAGTAGTTTTAAGAGAAAGTGTAACTCAACTACCTTTAACTGAAATAATAATATCAACATTAATTATGGTTGTTAGTATTGTATTATCTTTCGTTTTGTCAATAAAACTGTTTAAAATTGGAGTATTGTTATATGAGGAAAATTTAACTTTAAAAAAAGTTATAAAAATTATATTGAACAAATAAAACATCTAATTTATAATTCCTTACTTTTTAATATCTCTATTATTGCATCATCTACTAACTTCATAGATTTTCCAATTTTTCCAATGTTTTTAATGCATTCCTCAAAGTTTTTTCCAACAATTCCATTGTTGTATGGAACCTTTGAAAATAGAGATAAATAGATTCCAAAAACTCCTGATACTATTTTTAAAGCACAGCCTATTTTACCTCCATCGCAAATAATTCCAGTTAAATTTGCTGTAAAACTCTTAATACTCTCTTCTATATAGTTAATGATATTTTCCTCATTGTAATGATTATAATATGACAAACCAGAAACCGCCCCTATGCCACCTCTATTTACACATCCACACATTGATGAAATATAAGAGGAATAGTAGGTTGAATATATAGTAGTTAAAGAAGATAAAGTAATTGATTTAATTAGTTTTTCTTCATCTTTATCATTAATTTCATCGTAAGCAATTATTGGTAAAGTAGATACTAAACCCATATTTCCACTGCCAGCAATAGCCATCGCTGGCTTATTAACACCAATCATTCTATTATAAACACCTGAAACTGTTTTTTTTACCATATTATTTAAAACATCATCATTTATATTTAAATTTATAAAATCTTCTGAGACTTCTGGAATTGAGAGATTATTATTTATATTTATTGTTTCTTTTATCAAATTAATTACATCTTTTGGAATGTCATCTAAATAATCTATAAAGTCTTTGAGAGTTAGATTTTTATAAGCCTCTTTCAAAGTTTCATCTATGACTTTTCCAGAATGACTACCCTTAGTTTCACTCTCATAAGTTTTATCCGCCTCAATATATACTTTACAATAAACTTCAGAATCTATAACTTCAATTTTCAATTTATCTTTTATAAATTCTTCTAATTCTTCATCATATTTTATATCTTTAAATATTTCTAAACCATTTTCTTTATTTCCCAACAAACCACCAACAACAGCTGGAAGTATCCCAAATTTTCCAGTATTTGGAACTCCTACTGAATATGCATTTTTAAAAGTTCCTTTATCTAAAATTATTTTGATCTCTTTTATTGAATATGCATCATCTGGCTTAGCCTTAGCAACTGTATAGCCAATTAATCCCACCTCAGTGCAACCTAATGCCTTAACAATCTCTTTCTTTAAAATTTCAGTAATTAATTCATTTTTTTCCATAAAATTCACCTTAAAAATTTCTCGACCATCAATAAGGCACAATAGTCACCACAAATTGAGCACGCTCTTTTTTCTTTTGAAGGAATCTCTTCTCTCATTTTTTTTGCTTTTTCTTTATCTATTGCCAACTTATATTGTTTCTCCCAATCGTGGTTTTTCCTTGCGTAAGCCATCTCTTTCTCTTTTTCCCACGCCAATTTATTACCTTTGGCAATATCTGCCGCCTGAGCCGCTATTTTAGTGGCTATAACTCCCTCTTTAACATCCTCTACTGTTGGTAATCTTAAATGCTCGCTTGGAGTTACATAGCAAAGGAAATCAGCCCCATAGTAGCCTGCTAACGCTCCTCCAATTGCGGCTGTTATGTGGTCATATCCAGGGGCTATATCTGTAACTACTGGACCCAAAACATAGAATGGAGCATTTTTGCATAAACTCTTTTGTAATTTAATGTTAGTTTCAATATAGTTTAAAGGAATATGTCCTGGCCCTTCAACCATACATTGAACTCCTTTTTCTCTACATCTTTCTACTAATTCTCCTAATATTATAAGTTCTTCAATTTGAGCCCTGTCTGTATTGTCTAATAAACATCCCGGTCTCATTCCATCTCCCAAACTTATGGTTACATCATACTCTTTTAAAATCTCTAAGAGATAATCAAAGTTTTTGTATAAAGGATTTTCTTCGTTGTGATATAAAATATAGGCTGTTAAAAACGCTCCTCCTCTACTAACTACTCCCAAAACTCTACCACTTTTTTTTAATCTTTCAACGGATTGTTTAGTTATTCCACAATGTAGTGTCATAAAATCTACGCCTTCCTTTGCCTGTTTTTCAATAACATTGAATATCAAATCTTCATTCATATCTACAACTCTTCCATACTTTTCTCTCGCTATTTTTCCAGCCTCATAAATTGGAACTGTTCCTATTGGCAAATTAACAGCGTTCATAATAGCCTTTCTAATTTTTTCTAAATCTCCTCCAGTACTTAAATCCATTATAGTATCTGCCCCATATTTTTCAGCAACTTTTGCCTTTTTTATCTCTAAGTCAATATCTACGAAATCTGGGGATGTTCCAATGTTTGCATTCACTTTAGTTCTCAAATATTTACCAATACCTACTGGCTCAGTATTTCTATTAACATTTTTTGGAATAACAACGTAACCTTTGGCTATAAGGTTTCTAAGTTTTTCAACATCAATTTTTTCTTTTTCAGATACAATTTTCATCTCCTCAGTGATAATTCCCTTTTTTGCATCGTCCATTTGAGTCATAACTATCACCAATTAAAAATTCTGTAAATGTCCTATTAAAACAAAACTATATAAATTAAATTATCATTATTAATTATGACAAATTTTATAGTTAATTCTTTTAGATTAATATTTAAAATTAGGTGTTGATTATGAAGTATGAAGGAGAGATTGCCATAGGTCCAGTTCATCCTACAATGCTTGAACCTCATAGATTAAGATTATTTATTGAAGATGAGATTATAAAGGAGGCTGAATTAGTAATTGGCGTTAATTATAGAGGAATAGAACTCATTATGGAAGGGCTACCACCCGAAAAAATTAGTATATTGTCAGAGAAAATTTGTGGAATTTGTTCTCACATTCACGTATGGACTAATGTAATGGTAACTGAAAAAGGTTGTGATATAGAGGTTCCAGAGAGGGCAGAGTATATAAGGGCAATAGTTGAAGAATTTGAAAGATTACACTCTCATATGTTATTATTTGGTCACGCCTTTGAAGTTATTGGCTTTGAAACTATGGCTTTTAGGGCATTTATGATTAGAGAGCCAATAATGCAAATTTTGAGAGAAATTACTGGTGGAAGAGTCCAAAATTCTTGCCCAATAATTGGAGGAATTAGACCGAGATGTAATATAAAGGATAGCAAAATCTCATCAATATTGGAAAGATTAGAAAAATTTGAAGAAAATTTAAATAAATTGATGAATAGAACTATAAATGACCCAATGATTATGGCAAGAATTAAAGATGTTGGTGTCTTAGATAAAAAAACTGCTAAAAAATTGCATGCAACTGGACCAACAGCAAGAGGTTCAGGATTATCTTGTGATATGAGAAAAAAGGGAATAGTGCCAGTATATGATAATTTTGAATTTGAAGAAGTTATATTTGACGATGGTGATGTTTTCAGTAGATTGGCAGTAAGATTTTACGAATGTTTTGAAAGTATTAAGATTATTAGGCAAGGATTGAAAGAGTTGCCAAATTTAGATAAAAAGATATATAATCCAAACTATGAATTAAAAGAATTTAAACCAATAGATGTTTATAATGAAGCTCAAAGGGGGCAGGTTTATTATTCCTACGGATTAGATGAAAATGGAAGAGTTAGACATGTGAAAGTTAGAACTCCTACATTAACTAACTTGGCATGTATGGAGGCTATTCTTCCTGAGCATCATGTTTCAGATGCTGAATTAATTATAGCAAGTTGTGATCCTTGCTTTACTTGCACTGATAGAATGATTGTTATTAAAGAAAAGAAATAAAAAATGATTCTTTTTCCAATGCTCTTTATATACTTGCACTTACTAAATAATTTATCCCATTATTTTTATTGTCTCCCTTATTTAATTAAAGAATATATAAATATAACTAATTCAATTTCAATTTTTGTATTGACATTAAGATTATCATGGTGATAAAATGAGCAAAGATTTATTTAAAGAATTTAAAGAGCATTCTGTTGCTGAATTTTTTAGAAAAAATAAGCACATGCTGGGATATAGTGGAAAAGTTAGAAGTTTAACGACTATAATTCATGAGTTAGTCACTAACAGTTTAGATGCTTGTGAAGAGGCAGGAATTTTACCAGATATAAAAGTTGAGATTGAGAAGTTAGGGGCTGATCATTACAAAGTGGCGGTTGAAGATAATGGACCAGGAATTCCCTTAGAGTTTATTCCAAAGGTATTTGGGAAAATGTTAGCTGGTTCTAAGATGCATAGATTTATTCAATCAAGAGGACAACAGGGAATTGGAGCGGCAGGTGTTTTATTATTTTCACAAATAACTACTGGAAAGCCATTAAAAATTATAACATCTACGGGAGACGGTAAGATTTACGAAGTTGAAGTAAAAATGAATGTTGAAAAAAATGAAGGGGAAATAGTATCAAAAAAAGTTAGAAAAGGAAAGTGGAGAGGAACAAGAGTAGAAGGAGAGTTTAAAGAAGTTAGTTATAATAGAGGAGAATTTGGTCCATTTGAGTATTTGAGAAGGATTAGTTTAGCAACGCCTCACGCTAAGATTATATTAAAAGATCCTTATGGAGAAGTTGTATTTGATAGAGTTGTTAAAGAACTACCAAAAAAACCAGAAGAGATGAAGCCCCACCCTTATGGATTAACTACTGATGAACTACTCTATATTGCAAGAAAAACAAAATCAAAAAAAGTTTCTTCAATGCTCGTTTCTGAACTTTCAAGAGTTACAACAAAAAGAATTAAGGAACTTGAAAAATATTTGTTGAGAGATTTAATATTAAAAAAATTTAAAGATAGTGTATTTTGGAGTATGATTATACAATGCTATTTAAATATAGATATTGATAAATATTTAACCAAATTTAAAGATTATTTAAGTAGTGAGGAAATAGATACTGTAAAGATGTTAATTGCAAACCTTCCAGAAAGTTTGGATGAGTTGAAGAGATATGCTTTAAAATATATAACTATGGAATATCTATTTAGTAAGTTAAATAAAGAGGAAATTAATAAAATAAAAAATCACTTTAAAAAGATACCAGAAAACTTCATGGAATGGGCTGAAAAGAATTATTTATCTGCCTCAGTAGTTGAAGAATTAAATAAAAAAATTAAAAATATTGTAAAGCCACCAGAGGAGTTTATTGCTACTATAAAAAAGAAAGGATTAATTTCTGATGAAGAGTTAAAAAAATTAGAAAAGGATGTTAAAAATATCTTAAATAAAAATCCTAAGGAATTGACTTGGGATGAAGCAGAGATGATTGTTAATAGCCTCCAAAGTATGGAGTTCATGGCCCCTCCTACAACTGGATTAAGACCAATAGGGGCTGAAAATATTGAAAAGTCATTAAAAGAATTCTTAAATCCTGATTTCGTAAAGGCAATTACAAGAAATCCAAAAACATATAGAGGAGGAATACCCTTTGCTGTTGAAGTAGCAATAGCTTATGGAGGTAATGCAGGAAGGCAGAGTGATGAAGGTAGAAGAATGGAAATTATGAGGTTTGCCAATCATGTTCCTTTGCTGTATGATGCTTCTGCATGCGGTTTAACTAAGGCAGTTAAAAGCATAAATTGGAGAAGATATGGTTTAAGAGGGGAAGACGCTCCAATAACAGTGTTTGTTAATTTGATATCTACATTTATCCCTTATACATCTGCTGGAAAGCAGGCAGTAGCATGTAGTGAAAATGAAAATGAAGAAATTTATAATGAGATTAGACATGCTCTTATGATTTGTGCAAGAGCGTTAGAGAAGTATTTATCAAGAATTAGAAGAGAGGCAGAAGAAGAAAAGAAAAGAAAGTATGTTATGAAGTATGCTAAGATATTTGCAGAGGCATTGGCAAACATATTAAATAAGCCAGTTGATGAAATTGAGAAGAGAGTTATTGAACTATTATCAAAATAAATTTTACATTTATTTGATAAGTGAAACAATGTTCAAACCAAAGAAAAAATTAGGACAGTGTTTTTTAATAGATAAAAACTTTGTAGATAAGGCAATAGAATCTGCAAATTTAACAAAAAATGACATTGTTTTAGAGATTGGCTTGGGAAAGGGGATTTTAACTGAAAAACTATCTAAAAATGCTAAAAAAGTTTATGTTATTGAAATTGACAAAAATTTAGAACCTTATGCTAAAAAATTAATGGAAAATTATGACAATGTTGAGATTATCTGGGGAGATGCTGTAAAATTTGATTTAAATAAATTAGATTTTAATAAAGTTGTTGCTAATCTTCCTTATCAAATCTCATCTCCAATAACTTTTAAACTGTTAAAGAGAGGTTTTGATTTGGCAGTTTTGATGTATCAATATGAATTTGCAAAGAGAATGGTAGCAAAAGAAGGAACAAAAGATTATGGTAGATTAACAGTTGCAGTAAAAGCAAGATCTGACCCAGAAATATTGTGTAAAGTTCCTCCAACTGCATTTAATCCAAAACCAAAGGTTTATTCTGCCTTGGTCAAAATAACCCCAAACATTGAGAAAAAGAAAAAAATAGAGAACGAAGAATTTTTTGATAATTTTTTGAGAGCAATATTTCAGCATAGAAATAAATCAGTTAGGAAATCTTTAATTGATTCCTCTAAGGAATTAAATTATAGTAAAGAAGAGATGAAAAAAATTTTAGATGAATTCGTGAAAAATAATTTAGATGTAAAAGATTTAATGAATAAAAAGGTTTTTAAACTTTCTGTTGATGAAATTGTTAATCTTTCAAATAAATTTTATAGATTTTTGTCCGAAGGTTAGATAGTATGAAAGTAGTTGTAGGAGGAACATTTGATATATTACATAAGGGGCATAAGGAACTGTTAAAGTTTGCCTCTTCGTTGGGTAAATTAACCGTTGGAATAACAAGTGATAATTTTGCAAAAAAATATAAAACACATGAAATAAATGATTTAAAAACAAGAATTGAAAATTTAAAAAAATTTTTAGATAGTATAAATGCAGATTATGAGATTAAAGTTATAAATGACCCATATGGAGATGCAATTACAGAAGATTATGATATTATTGTAGTAACTAAAGAAACTTTAAAAAATGCTGAAAAAATAAATGAAATTAGAAAACTTAAAGGTTTAAAGCCATTAAAAATAATTGTTTTTAAACAAATTACTGCTGAAAATGGAAAACCAATATCTACGACAAGGATCAGAAAGGGAAAAATAGATGAAGAGGGTAGATTAATAAAATAATCTTTTGTTAAATTTTTATTTAAAAATGTGATACTATGGATGTAGTTCTAATTATATTAACTTTAATTATGGTTGGCTATATCTCAAAAGTTTTAAATATATTAAATGAAGAACATGCAAAAATTTTGAATAGTATTGTTATCTATTTTGCAATGCCATCAACAATATTTTTAACTATAATAAAAAATGTCTCCTCTAATCAAATATTAAATTTTTTAAAACTACCAATAATTATTTTTATTTCCTTTATGTTAGTTGGATTACTATCTTATCTATTAGGAAAGTATATATTTAAATTGGATGATAAAAAACTTGGTGGATTAATATTAGTTTCAATGCTTGGAAATACAGGTTTCTTGGGTTATCCAGTTATTTTAGGAATGTTTGGAGAGGAAGGATTAGCAAGAGCCATTTTTTGCGACTTAGGAAGTGTTTTTGCCACTATGCTTTTAGGTACTTATGTAGGAATAAGATTTGGAAAGAGTAAAAATAAAAGTGTTTTAAAAGAAATGATAAAGTTTCCTCCTCTTTTGACTGGAATTTTTTCTATAATATTAACAATTTTTAATTTTAAGTTAAGTTATTTGCCTAACTTCCTATTAAAATCTTTAAATTATCTGTCTTCTGCAACAGTTCCCTTAATTATGATGTCCTTAGGTTTATCTTTATCTCCAAAATCCTTAAAGTTTGGAATCTTTTGGGGATTGGTAGCATCTTTATTTAGATTTATTATTTCTCCAACATTATCTTTTACGCTATCTGATATAATCAAGATAGTAGGATTAGATAGAAATGTTTTATTAGTTGAGAGTTCTATGCCCTCTGCAATGATGTCCCTTGTCTTAGGAACATTGTATGAATTGGACATTAAATTAATAGCATCCTCTATATTTATAACTACAACTTTATCTTTATTGGTTATAGGTCTTTGGAATTGGATTCTTTGTTAATTTTTAATATTTTTGTAAAATTTATTATGTAGGGGATTAAAATGACAAAAAGAAAAAACTCTATAAAAAATTATCTTGTTCTTGTTGTTGATATTGATGATGACATTGGAAGAAAGGCAGGATTAAATACTCCTATATTGGGAAGAGATGAAAATATAAAGGCATTGATAAAATTAGGTTTAGCAGACCCCGGAGATAGTGATGTTAATGCAATTTTAGGGGGAGTTAAAATTTATGATGAATTAAAAAGTTCTGGAAAAAATGTTGAAATAGTTACGATATCAGGAGATGTGAATGTTGAATCGGAAAAATGTGCTTTAAGATTAAAGGAACAGATTGATTTTATTCTTTATTTGTATAATCCAGATTTTATTTACTTGGTTTCTGATGGTAAGGAAGATGAGTTAATTTTAAAATATTTAGAATCAAAAGATGTTTTTGTTTGGAAAAAGAGGATTATTGTTAAACAGAGTGAAACCTTAGAATCTACATACTATTTAATTCAAGAATTTATAAAAAAGACAATGGAAGAATACATTCCACTAATTTTATCGTTTGTTGGATTTTCATTGTTGCTTTATGCAATATTTGCAGACATTGGTTGGAGAATTGTTGTAGGAATATTAGGACTTTACATACTATCAGAAGGTTTAGGTGTTAGAAAGTTACTTTATGAAAAAATTAAAAAGAAAGAAGAGTTTTCAATAGGAAGAATATTCCCAATCTCTGCAACTATTTCCTTGTTTATACTAATTATAGGACTTACATATTCTATAAGTTTAATTCATCAAATAAAAGAACTTAACCTACTAATTGGAAAATTTTTCCTACATTTTGTGAATTTTTTAACCTTATCATTAATAGTTTTAATGGTTGGAAAGTTTATAGACAGTGTTATACACTCTGATAATGAAATTTTAGAGATTTTTAAAAAGTATTTCTTCTATTTAATATGCATATTTATTGCAAGAGAATTAATTATAAGTGGAGGTAACTATCTGTTAGGTAATATTGAATTTATTACATTCGTTCTTGAAATAATAGTTTATATATCAATTATAATTATCCTTTCTGTTATCTTATTCACTAAATCAAACAATAAAAATAGGGCTAAATTATGATTACTGTAATGGGAATATCTAAGGATGGTAAAATTGTGGAAGTAAAATTTGATAATCTCAATTTAGAGGATTACAAACTTATTTGGATTGATTGTTATAATCCTAATGATGAAGAAATTTATAAACTTTCTAAAAAAATAGGTATTGAGATCTCTGAATTGTATGTAGGGTTAGATGAACAAGAAATTCCAAGAGTTGAAGAAAATGAAGATTACTATTTGATTATTTACAAAGCCCCTCTACTTGAAGAGGACATTACTACAACTTCCTTAGGTATTTTTATCAAAGATAATATATTATTGACAATTCATACAAATAAAATAAAGGCTATTGGAAGATTACACAAGTTAATATTGACAAAAAAGCCAAAAGTTATATTTGAAAGAGGTATTGGTTTTTTATTATACAACATACTGAATGAAATAACGAGAAGTTTTTCGAGGATTTTAATTAGTTTAGAGGAAGAGTTAGAAGAGTTGGAGGATAAAGTGTTAGTAGGATACGATAAGGTAGTTATGGAAGATATACTTAGTTTAAGAAAAACGTTAGTTTATTTTAACAAATCATTAATTGCTAATAGAGATGTCTTAGTTATATTAAAAAGAAAGTATTTACCAATAACTACAAAAGAAGATAGAGAAAATTTTGAAGATTTATACTACGACACTTTGCAGTTAATAGATATGTCTGTAACTTATAGAGAAGTTTTAACTTCTATGATGGACATAACTTTATCGTTGGAGAATATAAAGATGAACCAAATTATGAAAATTCTGACTATGGTTACTACAATTTTTGCTGTTCCAATGTGGATTACAGGAATATATGGAATGAACTTTTCCTATTTACCATTAGCAAATAATCCAGATGGTTTTTGGATTATACTATCTTTAATGATTATTATTATTATAATATTTGTATATATATTCAAAAGGTCAGGATGGATTTAGTGAGAGGTGAGTTTATGATTATTTGGCCTTCATATATTGATAAAAACAAAAGTAGGAGAGAAGGAAGGAGAGTTCCAAAAAATTTAGCAGTAGAGAATCCCAGTTTAAAAGAAATTGAGAATGCTTTAAAAAAACTTGGTTTAGATCCTATAATACATAGAGAAAAGAGATATCCAAGACAACATTGGGAGATTTGTGGATGTGTAGAAGTTGATTATAAAGGAAATAAATTAATGTTATTAAAAGAAATTTGCAAAATAATAAAAAATAATGTTTAAAAAAGTTTTTTATTTTAATATAAAAACAATGTGAGATTATGGAAATTCCACTATTTTTTGCAGTATTGAGTTTTATTATTATGTGCCTTGGAGAGATATTAGCATATTATTCTATCTCACTAAAATATAAATATGAAATAGAGGCAATATCTTTTGGGTTTATTTTGGGCGTTGCAACATTAATATTAATTCCAAAGGCATTTTTTAAAGGATTTGAAATATTTGTAGTGTTGGGAATGGGTTTAGTTTATATTATTGAGAAATATCTTTCATATTGCCCCTTATCAAAAAATACTGCTTAAAATGTAGTGATATAGGAGAGTTTAAAATTAGATTCCTTTATCCAATATCTTTCTTCATACATACTCTTATAGATGGATTAATAATTTCTATATCTTACATTAGTAATATTGGACTTCCTCTATATCTTGCTATACTAATGCATAAATTACCAGCAGGTTTTGTATTAATATCTCCATTAAAAACAGTTTATAAAAATCCATTAATTACAGGAGTTATTGTATCGGTTATAGGAACCATCGTTGGTTTAATAGTATTTAATAATATTTCTCAAATATCTTTAAAATCTCTTTAAAATCACTATTAGCAGTTTCTGGAGGAGTATTTTTAGGAACTTTTCTTACTATATCTCCTCATATTTATGAGCATAAAAAAGAAAAATCTTTCTTATATATACTGTTAGGTTATGCTATTATAATTCTCTTTAAATTTAAATTGATTTAAAAAAGTTTTATTTAAATAACTTATTGGAACATCTTCTAATCATTCCTTCAACAACATTTTTTCCAACTAATGATGTGGCTTCTTTTATTAAAGCTTGAGGAGCTACTAAATATGTTTGATTAACATCTTTTTCTCCAATTGTTGATTTATCGAACTCTTCAAGAATCTTTAAAGCCAACATTAAATCCTCCTGCCTTTTATCAATTAGTATATTCTTTGCAGATGTAATTAAAACATCTTTGTCTAAAATCTTCATTAAACCTTCAATTCCGGAAGTTTCAATAATTGAGGCAATAGTTTGAAGAGAAACCAATATTTGCTTTTCCATCATATCCTTTGGGACTTTTATTATTGTTTTTCCAACTCTATAATAATCTAAAATACCAGCCAATGCAATAGCAGTAACCAACACACCCATATCAGCGACTACTGGAACTACATCTGCAGGAGCTACATAAGGTTTTTTATTAACGCTTTTAGCAAGTTCTACTAACTTATTTATTTGCTCTTCTGTTG
>NZ_JACCLX010000002.1 GCF_024490875.1 Methanocaldococcus sp. | reverse complement strand
TGCCCTCTATGGGCGGAGCCAATATTAACGGGCTATATTGAACCACCATAAAGAGGTGGCATTATGAATATATTAAAAGGCAATGTATTAAAAGTTTTCGGAGCTGTAGTTTTAGTTAGTATGATAGGTGCTTTAGTAGCTGAGCCTGTTGCTTTAGGTGATATTGGCCAAGTATATATGGCGTGGAATATTGATAAAGAATATGGTCAAAGATTATGTAATGCAGGGCAACTTATATTCGATGTTGGTACTATAGCATGCTGTACTGGAGTAGGTTCAGATGTTGGGTTAGTTCTCTTAGCTACAGGAGTCGCTACTATGGCATAAATAATTTAAATTTTATTTTTTTATGGTGAGGTGGCATTTTATGAAAGAGAATCAGGAGAGATATTTTTTTCCAAAAACTCATTTATTGTATTTTCTTATAGTGCTTTATGTTATATTATTAAGTATATCTATATATTCAATACTTATTGGAAACTTTACAATTAATATGATTCACTCTTTATTATTTATTACAACAGTGATATTTATGATAATATATTCCCTATATCCAAAGCAGTATTTACTATATTCATCAATACTATTATATCTAATACTTGTGCTATTAACGATATATTTTATATACAATGGAAAATTTACTATAAATATGATGGTATCATTATTATTAGCTACAATTGTAATAATTACGAAGATATTCAATATTAAAAAGCTAAAAAAGAGGGATAATAAATAAGACACTATTACTGTTAAGTATTTTTTTATACTAATTACAATATTAGTGAAACCATGAAAAACCTACTGATAATATTAACAATTTTAATCTTCTCAATAGGATTCATATCTGGTTTTATATTCATAAATGACTTTTCAAAAAACTACAAAGGAGAAAAAATAAATCAAAAGTTAGATATAAAATTTAATTTTCCTTTTATATTAACAAACAACTTAAAAGTAATCTTTTTAATGTTAGCTGGCTCTATAACTTTCGGTTTATCCACTTTTATAAACTTAATATACAACGGTTTTAATGTAGGTGTTTTAATTGGTTCCACATTTCAAACTAATGAACCTTTAAAATTAATTTTAGCCTTAATTCTTCCGCACGGAATATTTGAAATCCCAGCACTATTAATATCAGCAGTAGCAGGTTTCAAAATCCCCTATGAAATAACTCTCTATTTATTAGACAAAAAAGAAAAACCAATAACAGAAGAAGATATAAAAGAATTTTTAAAATTAGCATTAATTTCAATAATATTGATAATTATAGCCGCTTTTGTGGAGGTTTATATTACTCCAAAAGTAGCAAATTATCTATTAACATAAAATTTAAATATAACTAAATACTAATTAACCACTAAAAAAATAACGGGGGATATAATGGATATAAAGGAACTCATCTTAAATCCAAACAACTTCTTTAAAAATTTGTCTAATAAAGAAATCTCTCTTAAAGAGCCCTTTATTATTGTCTTAATTTTCTCTATACTTTTATCAATATACTCCTACTATACATCATCAGTTATGTTTAAAATCTTTCCTCAAGATATGCAGAGTATGTTATCATTTATGACAATTATATCAGCGATTTCAGCATTTATTGGAGGGTTTGTGGCGTGGCTATTAATAGCAATAGTTATGCATATTATATCAATGGCATTTGGTGGGAATGGCTCTTTTAAAAGGACTTTTGAATTCATTGGCTATGGATTTTTACCTAATTTAATTGCTTTATGTATAACTATACCAATTGGATACTATTTCCTATCAAATGTTCATATTCCTACATTATCAATGGAACAACTACAAAACCCTATTATTGTTAAAATGGTTATGAAACAGATATTTCCAAAAACTTTAATATACACCAATGCATTAATAGGATTTGCTGTAACGATATGGAACTTATATATATGGACTTATGCTATAAAATATGCAAGAAACTTAGAGTTAAAGAAGGCATTTATAACTGCATTAATCCCAACAGTTATATTTGGTTTATATCAACTATACAGTGTATTAAAATTTCTATAAATTGAGGGAAAAATATGAGAGAATTAAAAAATCTATTAATTACTTTTTTACTTTTTATTCTTTTAACTCAAACCTCTGCCTATATAACATTTAAAAATATTGACTATAAAACTCAATACTTAGAGCCTTCAAAAACCTATGATTTATATGTAACATTTGAATCAGATGAGGAGATTAATAACACTCTCGTTTATATAAAACCTTACAACCAAATGTCAGAAGAATATATTCAAATAATTAAAGGTAAGCAGTGGATAGGACATCTTTTCCCATCTGAAATTGGTGTTGCTCATTTTATTATAAAAATTAAAGATAATGCACCAAATTATGACTATAAAATGGTAGTTTATTGTAACTATACTAAAAATGGAGAACAATACTCTGAAAATAGAATTTTTACACTTCCTGTAAGAGGAAAGGCAAATATTATAATAAAACCTAACAGTAATATTCTAAAAGTTGGAACTAATAAAGTTTTAATTCTATTAACTAATAAAGGAACAGGAACAGCTGAGAATATTAAAATAACCTTTCAAAATTCAAACAATTTAGTAATTTTAGGAGACAATACTTTTACAATAACATCTTTGAGTCCTAAAATTACAACTTGCATTCCACTAACAATATTTGCTAAAAAAGAGGGAGTTTATTCTATAAATTATAAAATATCCTACGAAAATCCTTATGATTTATTGGAATTAACTCAAAAATCAGAAACAATAAACGGGGATTCAAAAACAGAAACTTTAACATATCAAAATAAAAATATAGTTGAGAATTTAGGCAGTTTAACATTCAATGTGTTTCCAAATAAATTAATTTCGATAAATATAAATAATCCAATAATAACAGTTGGAAAAATTAATAATTTAACAATCTCAATAAAAAATAACTATAAAGATTCTCTATTTATAGTCCAAATAAGTAAATACTTTATTGAAAATAACCAAAAAACCGTATTTATTAAAAAAGGAGAAATAAAAAATACATCATTCCAAATAAAAGTAGATAAAGAAGGAATTACCTCAATTCCCGTAGTTATATACTTTGATAACAACCAAATAGAGAAAAACTTAACGATAGATGTTATAGGAAAGGCAGATTTAGTTTTAAGTGGGATTGATGTAGAAAGTTCATTTAATGAGGTAAAAATAACAGGGGATATTGACAATATAGGAACTGGAAAGGCGAAGAGTGTTCTAATCTCAATAGTAAGAACTAAGAATATAATCCCAAAAAAGCCATATGAGAACTATTTTGTAGGAACATTAAATCCTGATGATTATGGAAGTTTTGAATTACACTGTGTAATAAATGGAAATGTAAGCGAAATTCCAATTAAAATAACATATAGGGATGAAAATAACAACTTAATAACAATCCATAAAACAATAAAAATTAATAAAGAAGTTATTTCCTTAAAAAATGAAAATAGTGAGGAAATTAATTATTTAGTAATGGGGATAGGAATTATATTTGTTATAGGAGTGGTTTATTTAATTTATAGAGGATTTAAAAAGGGAAAGAATGATTAAACTAAAAAATGTAACAAAAATCTACAAAATGGGAGATGAGACCATATACGCCCTAAAAGATTTAAATCTAAGAATAAAAGAGGGAGAGTTTGTTTCAATTATGGGCCCTTCTGGAAGTGGAAAATCTACACTTTTAAATATTATTGGTTGTTTGGACAAACCAACAGAAGGAGAGGTTTATATTGACAATATAAGGACAAATGACTTAGATGACAATGGATTAACAAAAATTAGGAGAGATAAAATTGGTTTTGTCTTTCAGCAATTTAATTTAATTCCTCTATTAACTGCCTTAGAAAATGTAGAACTTCCACTAATTTTTAAGTATAGAAATTCAATGAGTAAAGAAGAGAGAAAAAAAAGGGCTTTAGAGTGTTTAAAAATGGCTGAATTAGAGGAGAGATTTGCCAATCATAAGCCAAATCAATTGAGTGGGGGACAACAGCAGAGAGTGGCTATAGCGAGAGCTTTGGCAAATAATCCACCAATTATATTAGCAGATGAACCAACAGGAGCTTTGGATAGTAAGACAGGAGAAAAGATTATGATGTTGTTAAAAAAATTAAATGAAAATGGAAAAACTATAATTGTAGTTACTCACGACCCAAATGTTGCAAGATTTGGAGATAGAATAATTTACATTAAAGATGGAAGAATTGAGAAAGAAGAGTTATTAAATTGAAAAGTTAGATAAGTGATATTTTATGTATTTTGAAATGGCTAAGAGAAATTTAAAAAGGCATTTTTTGAGAAGTATTTTAGCATTGTTAGGGATAATTATTGGAGTAGCAGCAATATCTTCATTAGGAATTTTAGGAGGAGGATTAAAACAAGGAATTATGGAAAATTTGGGAAGTATTTCAAATTATATTATAATATTTCCAAATTATCAGAATGGATATACATCAATTGATAAAAAAGATATTGATAGATTAAGAATTTTAAATTGTAAGATTATTCCAATTTATGCCACATCAGATTATGTGTATATAAAAGGTAAAAATAAGAGAGCTTATGCAAATATCTTTGGTATTGATAAAAATGATATAAAGTATTTAAATTTAGGAGTAAAAGTTTCAGACACATCAGTTGCTGTTGATACCTTTTTTTCAAAAGTAAATGGTGTTAGTATTGGAAATCAATTGGAGATAAAAAATATCTCTTTAAGAATTAATGGAATATACAATAGTACATTTCTTTTTCCAGATAACTCTTTAATTTTAACTGCAAAAACATATAAAAGATTTTATGGAAATGAGAATTATTCAAGAGTTATTTTATATGTCAAAAATATAAATGATATAAATAAAATCAAAAATGAAACTGAAAAAATCCTAAATAGAAAAGAGAAAAAATATATCATTTTATCTTTAAATTTAATAATTAATAAGATTAATGATGTTATAAATAAAGTTTCTTACTTTTTAATGGGTATAGGGGCTATTTCTCTATTAGTTGCTGGAATTGGAATTGGAAACGTTATGTTAATGAGTGTTGTTGAAAGAACAAAAGAAATCGGAGTGATGAGAAGTTTGGGAGCTTCAAAAAGAGACATTATATTATTATTTTTATATGAGGCATTAATTTTGGGGATTATTGGTTCTTTAATAGGAGCATTTTTGAGTTTATTCTTTGGTTATTTAATTGTTCATTATCTTTTAAAAACATCACTATCTTATTATGCAATAGTTTATATGATAATTGGAGTTATATTTGGAATTTTAACTTCTTTAATCTCTGCCTTATATCCTGCATATAAAGCGGCAAATTTAGACCCAATAAAGGCGTTAAGAAATGAATAATAAAATATTTGGTGTGATTATGGAAAATTTAGAATATGAGTTAAAGATTGCTATAAATCACATATTAGAAACAAATTATCCAAGAAAAGCCTTTTGGCACTTTGATGACTTAGTTGAAAATTTAAAATGTGGTATTAAAGCAGGAGATGACGCTATAGTAGTAAATAATTTTGTTTTAAATATGGAAGGTCCATATCCTCTAAAATTAGGTAGTAAAACAGCATTAATTCATACAGCATGTGATGTAGTGGCAATGGGGGCTAAGCCAAAATTTGCATTAAATGCTATTCAAGCAAAAAATGAAGATGAGATAAAATATGCTGTTAATGGGTTAAGAAAGCAGAGTATAGGTTTAGAGATTCCAATAATTGGAGGAAATACTCAGACAATTGAAGAACTAAAATCTTGCATTTCAGTGGCAGTCTTTGGAGAATTAATTAAAGATGATTTAATAATAAGAGACAGTGGAGCAAAAGAGGGAGATTTGTTAGTTATGCTTGGAGATCCTGTGGAAGGAGATGTAGGAGAGAGAATTTATAAAGCAAAGAAAAAATTTGACACATACTTAGAAATTTTAAATGAAAATATTAAAATAAATGCATGTAAGGATGCTTCAAGAGGAGGATGGTTAGGGAATTTATTGGAAATGTTAATTAAATCAAAGAAAGGGGCTAATATATATTCTCTCCCATATCCAAGAGCTACAAGATACTTGGGAGCTTATATATTAGCAGTTCCAGAGGAAGAATATAAAAAAGTAGTTGATATTGCTGTAAAAAATAGATGTCCTATAATATTGTTTGGTAAAATATTGGAAAGACAAAGTTTGATTATAGGCACAAAGGAATATATATCAGAAAGTGATATGCTAAAATTGATAAAAAATTTTCCATATAAATATAAGGTGTAAAGTATGATAAAGATTGCATTATTAACATGCGGTGCAGAATGGAGCGGAGTTTATCGTGAAATAGAAAAAGCGGCTAATAGTGTTGGAGGAGAGTTAGTTTTTCCAGAAGTCGATTTATCGTATATTGATGAAGTTGAAGAAAGATTAGGTTTTAAGGTAGGATCTGCAAATTTAAAACTAATGTTTGCAAGGGCAATGTCAATTATTGAAGGAAATACAGATGCTGAGGCAGTGTTTATAGCAACATGTTTTAGATGTGCAGAAGGTGCATTGGTTAGAAATGAAGTTAGAAAACTTATTCAGCAGAATACCAATTTACCAGTAGTTATGTATTCTTTTACTGAAAGAACTAAGGCTTCTGAGTTATTAACAAGAATGGAAGCATTAACTACAATCGTTGAAAGAAAATCTTTATTAGCAAGAAAGAAACAGGAAGGCATAAGTTTAGGAATAGATAGTGGTTCTACAACTACAAAGGCAGTTGTTATGATAGATGACGATGTTGCAGGGACTGGTTGGCTATATACTAAGGATGTAATTGGCTCTGCAAAAGAGGCAGTTGATAATGCATTAAAAGAGGCGGGAATATCATTAGATCAAGTAGAAACTATTGGAACAACTGGATATGGGAGATACACAGTTGGAAAATACTTTAATGCTGATTTAATACAAGAAGAATTAACTGTTAACTCAAAAGGAGCGGCATATTTGGCGGATAAGCAGGAAGGGGAGGCAACTGTTATAGACATTGGAGGGATGGATAATAAGGCTATCTCATTATATGATGCTATTCCTGATGGTTTCACTATGGGGGGAATCTGTGCTGGTGCAAGTGGTAGATTCTTTGAGATAACTGCAAGAAGGTTGGGGGTTTCTCTACAAGAGTTAGGAGAGTTGGCAGCAAAAGGTGATTGGAGAAAAATAAAAATGAATAGTTATTGTATTGTCTTTGGTATTCAAGATTTAGTTACAGCCTTAGCTGAAGGTGCAAAACCAGAAGATGTTGCTGCTGCTGCGGCTCACTCAGTTGCTGAGCAAGTTTTTGAGCAACAACTTCAAGAAGTCGATGTTAGAGACCCTGTAATATTGGTTGGAGGTAGTAGTTTGTTAAAAGGTTTAGTTTTAGCAATGGAAGAAGTTTTAGGAAGAAAGATTATTGTTCCAAGATACTCTCAATTAATTGGAGCTGTTGGAGCCGCTTTATTAGCATCTGGATTTAGATATAAAAAGATAAAATCATAACTTTGGTAAGAGTTTTAAATAAATTTTTATCTTTGATTTTATTAACTTTTTATTTAAATTTATTTAATTTTAGGAAGGGATGGCTATGGCTGAGATTATTGTTCAATGCGATGATAAATCTGGAAAGGAAATATATACGAAAGTTATACAAACTGCATTGGAAGATTTGTTATTGGGAAAATCAATAATTAGAATAGAATTTATTGCAAAGGAAAAAGAACCTTATTTTATATTGGGAGTTCTTCCAAAACCAACAAGAAAGATGATTAAAATAAGAGATTTTGCTGAAATTGTGGAACAAAAAAAACAAGATGGTAAAACCATATATAAGTTAAAGATAACTGATGAAACATATGTTCCATACTTATTAAAAAAGATACATGTTATAGAGCAACCTTCAAGATTTGAAATTATAACTGATTCTGAAATTGATTTAGATATGGATATCTACGATACTCAGAAAGATTTTATAGATAAAGTAATGGATTTTATGAATAGAGTTTTCCCAGAGGGTATGAAGATCAGAAACACATACATAGACAAGGCTATAGTTTCAATAGCCTCTGAAAGACCATTTAAACCCGAAGAAATAGAAGAGGCTTTAAAATTAAAAGAAAAATTAGAGACAATGAATACCGCTGGATATTATTAAATTTATATTTTTTATTTTATATTGTATCTAAATATTTAATTATATAATTCTATACTTTTTTACAATACTATACTGAGATTGTCAAGATAAGGATAAGAAGTAGTTATAGATGGAGGCGAAAGAATTAAGCCAGGAGATAATGGTAATAAATTTGAAATTATTAGGGAATCTATTATAGAAGGACTTAGTTTTTCGTTTAAGGAGGGAGAAGAAGCTTTCTACACAATTTCTTAGACCGAATTGAACTCT
>NZ_JACCLX010000001.1 GCF_024490875.1 Methanocaldococcus sp. | reverse complement strand
GTATTATCCCTATCTTTCTCCCTTCTCTCTCCCATGCCTATCACCTATTTATGGTCCTATCTGCGAAAGTTTTTCGCATATCTGGAAACCTTCTCTGGACATAGGCCAGATGGCGAAAGTTTTTCGCATCACTGCTTTACTAATCCTAATCATAATCATCATTAGAATCATTTTCATCAAGTAGGAACTTCAATAATTCTAAAACCTTCTCACCGTTCTTTTTTCCAAATTTAAAAATCTTCGTCCTCATTATATCTTCTCTAAAAATCTTTATTACCCAAGATTTCATATGTCCATCGTAATACCAAGAAACATCAACCTTATCCTTCAATTCTCTTTTTTCAATTCTTTTGCATTCGACATCCATCATAGTAATACACCATTACCTAATCTGGATGGGGGAGGGGTTGTGCAGAAGGGGAGGGGAGAACCTACTCAATATCCAAAAGCCCACACTCAACAAGAATATCATAACCAAAATAACCCCCACCATAACACCACCAAGTTTTTTCATTTCCAAGTTTTAAAAATTTTATTAAAAATATATTATTAAATTTTTATAAAACTTTTATATAAATATTTCCATAACTCCGACAATGTTATATAAATGTTTATACTAAAATTATAATAAAGCTCATAAGAGGGATAAAATGAACATAAATAACAAATGCGAATGTAATGACGATAATTACATTACAATAAGAAAAAAAATGGGAAAATTAAAAGTTAAAGGACATATATACCCACAATTAACTTTACCATCCTTTTTAAGTGATATATGCGGAAAAGGTGTAGAAATAAAAATAATTAACAAGAAAAAATTTATCATAGAGGTTCTCGACTAACTCTTTTTTTATTATTAATAAGTAATAAAAATTATAAAATTTTTCATACTAAACAAAATAACATACTATACTATTTTTAGTGATTTTGTAAATAGCACTTATTTACTAAAAATAAGCAATATTTTTATTTTTTTTTTGTTTATTTCGTTTATAAACGCCTATTTTATAAACTCATTTTAAATCCCCCATTTACTAAAAATAAGCAATAATATTTAATAAATTGCGTTTATCTCTATTTTTAAACAATATTATATAAATACTGTTTAGAAATTGAGATAAACAGTAAATAAGAACATATAAGTATTATTTTTAGTAAATGAGGAATTTTAACAGATTTTATAAAAATTGTTTATTTTTTAAAATTAAACAATATCCTTACTTTATTTTATTTAATATCGTCTAATTATTCCCATTTACTAATTAGAATTTTCATTGAACACTTTTTCCGAAATTAGTAATAAAAATTATAAAATTTTTCATACTAAACTTTTTAGTAAAGTTTATATAATTGTTTTAAAAAAGTTTTAAAACATAGGGGCTGAGGTGGTGATATGAGTTTAAAGGAGGCAAAAAAATATATTGTTGATGCACTATTAAAGTCCCACAATAAGTCTATAATCTGGGATGATATATATAAGTATCTTATCAACATTTATCCGAAACCAACGGTCTCAAGAGCAAAATCTGAGCTTATAGATGAAGGGGTAATAAAAGAGATAAAAACTGTCGAAGGTAAAAAGATTATTTTGATTAGAGAACCAGAGCAAAGTTTTGGATTTGGATTCGGATTTAGTAGTAGTTTTGATGAAGATACAGTAATATTTGAACAAGTTAGGGATAAATTAATTAGGTATTTTAAGGAAGAGTATTTAGATAACATAGTGAATAGAGATGATTTTGTAGTTATTGATTTGGAGGAATTGTATAAATCTGGTATTCTTACTGGTTGTTTAGAATTTTTTGATATTCTTGTAGATGAACCAGAGAAAACATTAAATTTTATTAAGGAATGTTATGGAGATGCGTATTATAGTTTAAATAATGAAGAGCTTCCTGAGGATTTTGTTTTAACCGTTGAGAATATTCCAGACATATTTAAAGTAGTAAAGACAATTGATGAGATAAGAAGTAAGCATATTGGAAAATTGGTAGAATTTGAGGGTATTATTTCAATATCTTCGAAGGTGAAATCTTTTATAGCCAAAAAATGTTTTGTTTGTCAGAAATGTGGGCATGAATGGTTAGCAGATAACGACCTTTTTAATCCAATAAATGTTAAGAAATGTCCAAAATGTGGTGGTGATGTAGTTATTAATGAAAGTAAATGTATAAATGAAGATATACAAGAGTTGAAAGTTCAAATACCTTTAGAGCTTATGAAGAATCCAGATGACCCACCAAGGTATGTAACTGTTATATTAAAAAACAAAGTTGGGATTTATGCTGGAAGAGTTAAGATAGTTGGGATAGTTAAGAAAGTTAAGACAACAAGGAGAAAATTGGATGTTCATGATTTCTACATTGAAGGAATATATGCAAAAAGAGTAGATGGAGAATATAATATCGAAATATCAAAAGAGGATGAAGAGATATTTAAAAAGTTGGCTAAAAGGGATGATGTTATTGATTTATTAGCTGAAAGATTAATCCCAGAAATTGAAGGGCATAGATTAATAAAAAAAGCTGTTTTCTTACAACAAATAAAGGGAACTAAGAAAAGAAATAAAAGGAATAGTATCCATATTTTATTAATTGCAGACCCTGGGGTTGGTAAAACGGTTATATTAAGGAAAATATCTAAAATACCTGGCAACCTATACGCATCTATGACGACAGCAACGGCAGTAGGTTTAACTGCGGCAGTAGAGAGGGAAAGAACGGAAATTGGAGATAATACTTGGGTTGTGAAACCAGGGGTTTTAGTTAAAGCAAATAAAGGAGTTGCCTGTATTGATGAATTTGCATTAAAGAAGGATGCACATCAAGCTGTATTGGAGGCAATGGAAAGCCAAACAATCCACATTAGCAAAGGAGGGATTAATGCAAAACTTCCATCAGAAACATCTGTGTTAGCTGCATGCAACCCAAAGCATGGAAGATTTGACCCAGATAAATCAGTGTTTGACCAAATAGATATACATAAACCGTTATTGGATAGATTTGATTTGATTTTTCCAATTAAAGATATTTCTAATGAAAAAAATGATACACAGATAGCAGAGCATATTGTAGATACTGCAATATATGAAGCAATATCAGAGAGCCAAAATAAGGAAATTGAAGGATACGATTATGAGTTTATAGAAATAGATGGAAAAAAAGTAAAGATAGATTTTGATTTTATTGTTAAATACATATTATACGCAAGACAAAAATCTCCAATAATTAACAAAAAGGCAAAAGAAGTTATTGTTAATTTTTATGTAGAAATGAGAAAGAAACAACATGAAATTTCAGCAAGATTATTAGATTCAGTTATTAGGTTGGCTGAAGCTCATGCAAAAGCAAGATTAAAAGATGTAGTTGATGAAGATGATGCTAAAGAGGCAATAAGCATAATTTTAGAATACTTGAAAGAAACAGCTTATGACCACGAAAGTGGTATAATTGATATGAATAAAATTACATATGGAACTAAAAGCGAAAGAGAAAAGTTGGATAAGGTTTTAGAGATAATAAAAGAGATTTCAGAAGAGGAAGAAGATGGATTAGCTCCGTATGATAAGATTTTAGATTATTGTAAAGATTATGGCATAGACGAGAAGGAATTAGATAATATACTTAATAAATTGATGAGATTAGGGGATATAGATAAACCATACTCACATAAGTATCGGTTGCTATAACCCCCTCCCCTTCCGCACCAACCCCTCCCCCTTTATAGGACCAAATGTGATGAGGTTTATTGGTTGAGTATCATATTATATTTATTGAATTGATAAAGTTTTGAATAGGTGAAACTATGGCAACAACTTATGAGTTAATTATCTATGGTAAGGTTCAACATGTTGGATTTAGAGATAGGATAGAAAATATAGGTAGGGGCTTAGGCATTAATGGAATTATTTATAACTACAAAGATGTGACTGTTAGGATATTAGCAAACTTTAGTTCAGAGAGAAAAAAGAGGTTATTTAAAGAATTAATTAAAGAATTAGAAGAGGATGATAAGTTAATTAAGATAGATAAAATCGAAGAAAAGGCATTAAATACATACATTGAATTTCCAGAAGGGATTAATAGAATATCGGCAGATGATTTAATAGAGTTAAATAAAAAGTTGGATGAGGGAGTTAAGTATATTAAGTTTATATTTGGCGAGTTAGAAGAGCATAAAAAGATTTTAATTGAGATGAAAGATACGCTATATGAAATAAAGGAAATTCTTAAAAATAATAGTAATGCACAAAAATAATTAAAGCAGTTATGCGAAATATTTTCGCATATTGGCCTATAGAGTGGGAGGTATTTTATCCATCAACACCTTTTAGGTCGTATTTTGAAGGATTCTGAATCCATTTTAATATGTTTGGAACTCTGATTTTAAGGCATCTTTTAGCTTTTTTAGATTTATCTGTCCTCTTAGCTTTTGTTACGTTTTTACCTTCCATTTTTAGCAATTCCTCCCAAAGTTTTGTTAGAGTTTCCTTGTCTATTTCATGGCTTTCTAAATACTTGACAAGCTTATTTTTAGCCTCTAAGTATTCTTTTGTATATTCTAAGAGTTTATTAACTTTTGCTTTAGGCTTATCTTTGCTTTTATTCTTTTTCATGTGTTTTTTCTTTTTGTTACCTTTGTCTTCTTTTAAAACATCTCTCCAATTGACATTATCCTTTCCGTTATTTTCCTCTTCACATAGTTCTGGAATGTAATCAACTCCTTCAATATCATATTTATCTAATTTGTCTAAATTATCCAGCCAAGTAAAGAACCAATTATATAATTGTTTCTCGCTTTTTGCCTTATTGAGGTCTATAACATGCTTTGCTTTTGTCATCTCGTCTTTTTCTCTCTCTTCTTCATCCCTTTCTTCATTTATTTTCATAGCTTC